>CAZSRJ010000080.1:0-4330 GCA_964609235.1 uncultured Rhodoluna sp. | reverse complement strand
CTTGAACCTGTATTCTCGGCAATTGCCGTCAATCGCTGCTCGCTCACTAAAACGTTGCCAAAGACATCAATCTGACTTTGAAAAAGCCCGAGGCTCGGAGTGTAAGCCCAACGCCAACCCGGCTGGCCGCCGCCTTCGTCTTGAACTATCTCGAAGACGATTGATCCCCATCCGAGCAACTCAGAAGACAGCACAGCGCCGAATGAGGGGTCGGAGTGCCAAGCGGTCTCGGCTCTAAATTGGGCGGGTTTTAGGGGCTGTGGGGTCCACTGAAGGCCTACAGGGCCGCCAAGTAGCCGGCCAAGGGCCCATTCGACGTGCGGCAGCAAGGCCGCCGGGGCGGAGTGTAAATACACCATGCCCTGCGTGCGAATTTCGATCATTTTGCCTCCAACCTAGGTACGTCTTCCCCAACGACCTGTGCAGCAAGGCAGGGCAATAGGTTACGCCTGAAGCCGCTTAAATGTCAAAAGCCGATCTTTCAATCGGCCTCTGAACGAAATGGTTCTCAGTTACTTGACCGGTGTTATCTTCACGACGTCCCAGTCAGAACCACTCTCGATGTTCGAGATTATCCATGAGCCCACCCTGAGAGAATCACCGGCTTTAAGCGGGGCATCTGAGAATAGGGCATCTACAGATCCAGGTTTTCTAACAATTTTTAGTGGTCCTTGTCCGCTAAAGATCTTTGTATCGATTGTGTAGACGAGGAGTCCATTCGAGGTGGATGACGCCTTTGAATCATGACGGGTATTCCTTCTTGATTCCACAGCAATCGCCTCAGTCTCTGAGGTTCGAATAACGAGCAGCTGAGGCACGGAGCCAGCTTTTGAAACTGCCTCCAGCTGAGCTGAAGCTTCAACGCCTTCTCTGGCGCACAGTACCTTGGAGTCAGGGAGAAAATCAATTAGCCATCTGCTCCACGCCGTCCACTCCCGCGAGTTTCCGGGAGCAAAGTTCATGTTGTCAAAGTTGCCCATGAACTTGAACTGGTCTTCGTAGTTCATGCCAGGCTTCCAGCCATACCAGTAATAGTCATGCAATCCGAGCAAGTGTCCAATCTCATGAGAGAGCAACAGGTGGCCCTCTGGGAATCGCATGTCACCACCGACAAGCGTTGCTCGATAGACGCGACCCTCATTTGTCTTGAATGGATCGCTGCTCGAAAGCATCAGCGCTGGTGACACGTCTGAAAGTTCTCGCGGAGTATTCGGCGGAAGCACGGCGACGACGAAGTCAACTCCCGTGAAGTCAATCTGCCTATCGACTAGAGAGATAGCCTCTTGAACAAGCGGAACCGTGCTGCCACCAGCTGATCGTGTGACTCGGTAATCGGCAAGTTTTTTGCTCATTCGACTGTAACTCTCGGTGGTTCTCCACTCAAACTTGACAGTTCCGTTTGACATGTCGGCCAAAAACTTTGACACACCATCTGTCCAGAAGACCCTGTCGTCACTCGGCTTTCCTGTTGCTACAACGTCTGCGAAATCGATGTAAATCAGTTGAACAACAAGCGTCGACCCAGTGCGTTTCATCTGACTGTGTTGAGGAAAGCCGGCTTTTGTGAACGATTGCGAGGTGTCTTGGATGCGGCAGGCATCGGCCGGGGCAAAAGCAGGAAACGGCGATAGAGGCGATGTTGGGTTGAGCACCAGCGCTGGTTTCGGAGCAACGAATTTGACCCAAACCAGCTTTGACTTCGTCCTCTTCTGTTGGGACTTGGTTGCCGTCTTGCAAACTAAGGGCTCCTTCGCCACAACAACTCGTTGACCAGATTTAGAGCACGCTTGACCAAGCTTCGGTGATGCCGAATAGGCAACCGGAGACACCAAGCCAATCAGGGCAAGTGCAAGCAGAACCGCAAGCCACTTCTTCATATAAGAACCCTATTTCATCGCCTAACAAGACACGTAACGCACAAGGACAGCGGAAAAAGCGCAGAGGCCGATCTTTCGACCGGCCTCTGGCTTTGAATAGCTTTACTGCTTGTGGGCAACCCAGGTGCTCAATGCGGGCACTGAAACCGTGGTGACTCCCCTAAGCGTGGTGATTGTGGCCTCAGAAGCACGAGAGCCCGACACTACAACGTTCCAGTCACCGCTCGAAGGCAAAGTAATTGTTCTGGCCGTTGTTGAAGGGTTGTGAGCAACCACAATTGTGTTCCAGCTGTCGCCAACAGCCTTGCCGTCTAACGAGTATGCGATCACAGGCTCGTCAACATTCAAGAACTTTAGGTTCGCCTTTACAGCGGCCGCGGTATCCATTCTGAATGCTGGGTGCGCCTTGCGAATTGCAATTAGCCCCTTGTAGTAGTTGACGCTGACGATGTTGGTCGCGCGCGAGTTCCACTTGAGAGAGTTCACCGCGTCACTCGACTTGTAACTGTTTTCGTCGCCCAACTTGGTTCTCAAGAACTCCTGGCCGGCCTGAATAAACGGCATGCCCTGAGCAAGCATGATCACCGATGTCGAAAGTCGGTGGAAGCTCGCTAGTTGAGCTTCACTTGAACCACGCTTGCTGGCCTTGAGTTTGTCATAGAGCGTCAGGTTGTCATGCGCCTCGACATAGTTCACCGACTGACCCGGGTCAATCGTGGTCCATCGCCCATTCACGAACCGATCGAAAGCGATGTTTCCAACGATTCCAGCCTTCACTGAACCGATTGAGGCATACTTTCCAGTTGCCCAACCGCGGTCGCCCGAGTCAAAGACAGAGCCCTTGATTCCGTCACGAACCTCGTCGTTGAACATCGCGATTCCAGGCAATGAAAGCGCATTGATCTGAGCGGCTTTCTGGTTGTCAGGAATCATTTCGCCCATGTTCCAACCCTCACCCAGAACGATGATGGTCGGGTCGATCTTGTTTAGTTCGGCACGAACCTGCTGCATGGTTGTGATGTCGTGAATACCCATGAGGTCGAATCGGTAGCCATCGAGGTTGTATTCGGTTGCCCAATACTTAACCGAATCGACGATGAACTTGCGAACCATCGAACGCTCAGAAGCTGTTTCGTTTCCTACACCAGTTCCGTTTGCATACTCACCCGATGTGGTTTTTCTGAAGAAGTAGCCCGGAACGAGCTGCTCCTGGCTGAACGAGTTTGCATCCCAAACGTGGTTGTAGACAACATCCATGATTACTCGGATGTCGTTGTCGTGCAGCGACTGAATCATGGTCTTCAACTCCATGATTCGGTTGACCGGGTCTGCCGGCTTAGTGGAGTATGAGCCCTCTGGAACGTTGAAGTTCTTCGGGTCGTAACCCCAGTTGAACGAAGGTTTGGCTTCGGTAACCGAGGCGTAGTCATAGATAGGCAAGAACTGGATGTGACTGATGCCCATTTCCTTGATTGCCGAAATACCCGAAGGGTTCTTGGTCTTGACGACCGTCTTCTTCTTGGTGCGCTTGTTTGTCACAACCTGAGTGGTTGTTGTGTTGTAGTCGGTAAAGGCCAAGAACTTGCCTCGGTGAGCCACTGGAATTCCACTGTTTGAGTCGATCGATAGATCGCGCACGTGAGTCTCATAGATCACGGCATCGGTCGGCTTGCCAGAGAACGCCGGCTTGTTGGCCGCACCGGGAGTCCAGCGAGCTGGATTGGTGCGACTCAGGTCGACAACTACACCCCTGTCTCCTTCGATAGCTGTTGCCCTTACATAAGGGTCAACTGCCTCCCTGAAGAAGCCGCCAACTTCTGCCTGATAAACGTAAGGAAGCAAGTGCTGATCACCTGGAATTGACGCGGTCCAAGTGCCCTTTTCGGCCTTGGTCATGAAGATTTCGGTTCCGGTGCGAGCGGTAAGCGACGGATAAGTAATCAACTTAACTCGGGTTGCTGTTGGAGCCCACACTCTGAAATCTGTCTTGCTAGGTGAATAGGTGTTGCCAAGGTCGTTGCCCTCGTAGGTGAAGGCATCGGCAAAAGCCTTGCTACCCATGATTGCGCCGACCACTACTGAACCCTTGCCGTAGGTCGGATGGTTGACCGTATACGCGGATGCAATGTCTACATCAGACGCGAGATTTAGCGTCACAAAATTCGAAGATGTTTTGCCCGCCGGAAGACTTACAGAAGTAATTGGAACATTTGCGCCGCTTGAATTGGTCAGCGTAAAGTCTTCGGTTGCGGTGCCCTTGAGCGTGTACTGATTGTTCAGAGTCAGAGTGACTGCTTTGAAGTCATTGAGAATTGCCGAGTTAATCTGTGGCTTGATTGCGCCGATTGCTGGCTCCTTTGTGTAAATCTCTCTGTCTCCCTCGATGAGCCAAATCTCGGCTCTACCGTTAGCGTCAAAGTTCTTGATGAATCGGTCACCACCGTTTGGCCAGG
>CAZSRJ010000079.1:0-4379 GCA_964609235.1 uncultured Rhodoluna sp. | reverse complement strand
ATGCGCTCATGGATGAACTCAATCGAACCAACGTCAACGCCGCGAGTAGGTTGCGACACAATCAGCAACTTCACCTCGCGGCTCAGTTCGCGTGCAACGACAACCTTCTGCTGGTTACCACCAGAAAGTTTCTGCGCCTGGGTGCTGGCCGATGGGGTGCGCACGTCGAAGGCCTTGATTAGCTGGTCTGCAATGCGGTCACGGCTGGCAAAGTCGATGGCCACGCCCTTGGCAAAGGGCTTGCCATAAGAGCCGTTCAGCATCAGGTTCTCGGCAATTGTGAACTCGCCAACCAGACCGTCTTTCTTGCGATCTTCTGGAACATAGCCGATGCCGGCCTCTAGTCGCTGGCGCACAGATTGCCCCTCGATGTGTTTGCCGTTTAGCAAGACTGAACCGCGCCCCTTGATAACCGGGCGAAGCCCGAGCAGGGCTTCGGCGAGTTCGGTTTGACCGTTGCCCTGCACACCGGCAATTGCCAACACTTCGCCAGCCTGAACGCTGAGCGTTACTCCATTAACCGCAAGTTGCTTGCGATCGTCTTCGACGTGAATGTCTTCGACGCTCAAGGTGTAGTCACCGCTCAACTTTGCAGCCGACTTATCTACCTTGAGATCGACCTCTCGGCCCACCATCATGGTGGCAAGTTCGCCGGCGGTGCTGGTTGGCTTTGCCTGACCAACAACCTTGCCCTGGCGAATAACCGTGATCTTGTTTGAAACGGCTTGCACTTCGCGCAGCTTGTGAGTGATGAAAATGATTGAGGTTCCGGCAGCTGCAAGATCGCGCATGATCTGCATCAGCTCGTCGGTTTCTTGCGGAGTGAGCACTGCTGTGGGTTCGTCGAGAACCAAAATCTTGGCGTCGCGAATCAGCGACTTGATGATCTCAACTCGCTGCTGAGCACCAACCGGCAAATCTGAAACAAGTGCATCTGGGTCAACATCGAAACCAAAGCGGTCTGAGAGTTCGCGAACTTTTTTGCGCGCAGCAGCTAAATCGAGCACGCCAAGTGCTTTAGTTGGCTCGTTTCCTAGCACCACGTTTTCGGCAACGGTGAAAACGGGAATAAGCATAAAGTGCTGGTGCACCATGCCGATGCCAGCTGCCATTGCGTCGCCAGGGCCCTTGAAGTTTTGCTCAACTCCGTCGAGAAGAATCTTGCCTTCGTCGGCCTGGTATAGACCGTAGAGAACATTCATGAGTGTGCTCTTGCCGGCACCGTTCTCGCCCAATAGCGCGTGAATCTCGCCCGGTTCAACAACTAGGTCAATTCGATCGTTGGCAACCAATGTGCCAAAGCGCTTGGTAACCTGGCGCAACTCGAGCTTCATGCCACTCCTTTGTAGTTCAAAGACAAATCTAATCGACCTTTAAAGCAGAAACTGCCGGGGCCAAAGGCCCCGGCAGCATCCGTGTTTGAAACTAGTTCTTAGGGTCGATTTCGCCAGCGATGATCGCTGCCTTCAACTCTTCCAACTTCGCCTTTAGCTCAGCTGAAACCTTGCTGTCGAAGTCGTGGAATGGCGATAGGCCGGTTCCGTCGTTCGCTAGGGTTCCAACGTAAGCGTCACCGCTGAAGGTGCCGCCGTTGATTGCTAGGTCGTTGATTAGGTCGAATACGGCCTTAGTCATGCGCTTCTCAACTGAAACGAGAACTAGAGGTGCATACTCTGGTGAGTTGACTGCACGGTCGCTGTCAACACCGATCATGACTACGTCCTTGCCAGAAGCCTTGATTGCCTCTGACAATGCGCCCAACTGCTCACCAGCAACAGGCATGATTACGTCAGCGCCTAGCTTGATCTGTGAAGCAGAGATGGTCTTTGAGACACCGCTGTTAGGAGCGAAGTCACCCATGAAGTCACCCTTTTCGGTGGCTGGGTCCCAGCCAACAACATTGCTGGTCTTGCATGAGTCAGCTGCGTTCTTCATTGCGCCGTTGTAGAAACCGGTCATGAAGTCGGTAACAGCAGGAATCTGGATTCCACCGTAGGTGCCAACAACACCGGTCTTTGAGTAACCGGCAGCTAGGTAACCAGCTAGGAAGCTCGACTCAACCATGTTGTAGTTGAACGGCTTTAGGTTTGCGTTTCCTTCTGACCAACCGTCAACGGTTACGAAGTTCACTGATGGGTTCGCCTTGGCTGCTGCGTTAACTGCTGCAACTAGGTTGAAGCCAACTGCGATGGTTAGGTCGCAACCTGCGTCGATCATCTGCTGAAGGTTTGGCTCGAAAGCTTCTGCCGATGCTGATTCAGCATCTGCGGTCTCGACACCAAGCTGAGTCTTTGCCTGCATTAGGCCGGTGTAAACAGACTCGTTGAATGACTTGTCGTTCCAGCTACCCTCGTCGGCAACGGCACAAGCCTTGAAGTCAACTGGGGTCACGGTTGGCTCGGTGGCCGGTGCGGCACAACCCGAAAGAACCAAACCAAAAGCAGCCGCCATAGCAACTGCTGATGAAATGCGTGAGATTTTCACTTATTTTCCTCTCATAACGACCATGGATTTCACAGTCGTTCGGTGCCTTAAGACTATGACCATTTATTACCCAGAAAGAACATGAAAGCGCTTTGCACAAAGAGTTAACCCAGTTGTTACAAAGGCTTTATAAAACGTCGCTGTGGCCGGTGGCCTTGAGCGCATCGACCAGAGACTTCACTTTTTGGGCGTGAGCCTTGGTGGTAATCAAGAGCGCATCTGGGGTGTCGACAACGATCACATCTTCAAGGCCAATTAGGGCAATAAGCCGATTGCTCTCGCTAACCAAGATTCCACTGGATGAGTCTGCGAGCACCTTGGCGTTGCCGAGCACGGCCAGGTTGCCGCTGCGACCCTGAGACTGCAGCTCGGCGATGGCGGCAAAGTCACCAACGTCGTGCCAGCTAAATGACGCCGGAACCACGGCAACCAATCCGGCAGCCGCTGCCGGCTCGGCAACCGAGTAGTCGATGGCGACTTTTTTGAGGTTGTTCCACATGCGAGAAACGGTTTCTGCCCGAGCCGGGGTATCCCAGGAATCGGCAATTTCTAAGATTGCCGCGTGCAGCTGTGGCTCGCTCTTGGCCAACTGGTCGAGCAGCAACTTTGCGGGGGCGATGAACATGCCGGCGTTCCAGAGATACTTTCCAGATTCGACGTAGCGCTTAGCTTTTTCGATGTTTGGCTTTTCAACAAACTTGGCAACTTCGCGAGCGGTCTCTGCACCCTCGATGCGGCTGCCCGTCTTGATGTAACCGAAGCCAACAGAAGGCTCGGTTGGGGTGATTCCGATGGTCACGATTTTGCCGGTGGCGGCAACTTCGATTGCTTCGCGAACGGTCTTTTCGAATTTTGCACCCTCGACGATTACGTGGTCTGCCGCAAATGAACCGATGATGACATCTGGTTCGCGCTTCGACAAAATTGCTGCCGCGAGCGCGATTGCAGCGGTCGAATCTTTTGGTGATTGTTCGAGAACCAGGTTGCTCGCAATCAGGTCTTCGAGCTGCTCTTCGACAGCGCTTTTGTGAGCTTCGCCAGTTACGACAAGAATGCGCTCGGGCGGAGTCAGCGGAAGAAGGCGATCCCAGGTGTCTTGAAGAAGTGTCTGGCCAGAGCCCGTGAGGTCATGCAAAAACTTAGGCGCGGCGGCTCGCGAAAGGGGCCAAAGTCGGCTGCCGATTCCGCCTGCAGGAATGATGCTAAAAAAGCGATCGATTGGGGCGCTCATAACCTAAAAACCCTAGCCGAATAAGGCAAAAACTGACAGGGGCGGGTTTTGCTCGTTTAGACTTAAGAAGAGTTTTTGACGCTTATTTCAAGCAAATCAACCAAGGAGGGCTTAATTGCCATCAAAGCCAGCAGGCACGCTTTATCGCGGAAAAGTAGGAATGTGGTCGTGGGTGCTTCACCGCATCACCGGTCTCGCTATCTACTTCTTTCTCTTGGTGCACGTTCTCGACACTGCCTTGGTTCGACTAAGCCCAGAGGCTTATGACGCCGTCATCGCGACCTACAAGACTCCAATCATCGGCCTTGCCGAATTGGGTCTAGTTGCAGCAATTTTGTTTCACGCCTTCAACGGTGTGCGCATCATCTTGATCGACTTCTGGTCGAAGGGTTCGAAATATCAGAACGTCATGTTCTGGGTTGTCGTTGCTATCGCATTTGTGATCTTCGCGATTTTCACCCCGCGCCACCTCGGAAACGTTTTCGGATAAGCGAGAGATAAAAATGTCTATTGTCATAGAGCCACCACGCACCGCTAAGCCAAAGCGCACCAACTGGGAAAAATGGGGTTGGATCTACATGCGCGTCTCTGGCGTTGCACTAATGATTCTCGTTTTTGGTCACCTGTTCGCAAACCTATGGGTTGGCGAAGGCATCAAGGCAAT
>CAZSRJ010000078.1:0-4390 GCA_964609235.1 uncultured Rhodoluna sp. | reverse complement strand
GGTCAACTTCACCGGTAACCCGATGTTGGCTTCGCTAACCAATCGTTCACTGCGCGAGAAGATTATGAAGAACTCGATGCTCAAGGGTGGGCGCGACGGCGCAAACGACAACCGACCGATTCTGCTAGAGATGGCGAAACTTCGTGCAGAAAAGGCCAAGCTATTCGGCTTCGATTCACACGCGCACTACGTGCTAACCGACCGCACCGCAAAGAACCCGGCAAACGTGCACGAGATGCTGCGCAAGATTGCCCCCGCGGCAAGACGCAATGCCGAGCTCGAAGCCGCAGACATTCAGGCGGCAATAAAGGCGTCGGGAGCCGACTTTGAGATGAAGTCGTGGGACTGGGATCTCTACACCGAGCAGGTTCGCGCCGAGAAGTACAACATCGACACCGAACTGTTCAAGCCATACTTCGAGCTAGAGCGCGTTTTGTTTGACGGAATTTTCTTCGCCGCAACCAAGCTCTTTGGCATCACTTTCAAAGAACGCAAAGATCTGGTCACCTATCACCCAGAGGCTCGCGCGTTCGAAGTTTTCGACGCCGACGGCAGCAAGATGGCACTGTTTATCGCAGACTTCTTCACTCGCCAATCGAAGCGCGGTGGCGCATGGATGAACAGCTTCGTCGACCAGAGCCACCTGCTTGGCCAACTTCCGGTCGTGCTCAACAACTCAAACGTTGTTAAGCCACCAGCCGGCCAGCCTGCGCTGTTGAGCTTCGACTTCACCATCACGCTGTTCCACGAGTTCGGCCACGCACTTCACGGAATGCTCTCGAACGTGAAGTATCCGCGCTTCTCGGGCACCAGCACCCCTCGCGACTTCGTTGAGTTTCCATCGCAGGTAAACGAAATGTGGATGCTCTGGCCAGAAGTGGTTGCAAACTTTGCCAAGCACTACGAGACAGGTGAGCCGCTTCCGCAGGAGTGGATTGACAACCTAAAGCGAGCCGAGACCTTCAACCAGGGTCACGCGACCCTTGCCTATCTTGCAGCTTCGGTTATCGATCTCGCCTGGCACGAACTCGGGCCAGACGAGATTCCAACCGACGTCGAGGCTTTCGAAGCCAAGGCACTGGCTAACTACGGTCTCGATTTCGACCTCGTGCCAACCCGTTACCGCAGCACCTACTTCTCGCACATCTTTGCGGGTGGTTACTCTGCCGGTTACTACGGTTACATCTGGTCTGAAGTTCTCGACGCCGACACAGTTGACTGGTTCAAGAACAATGGCGGCCTAACCCGCAAGAACGGCGACCACTTCAGAAATGAATTGCTATCGCGCGGTGGCACCCAAGACGCATTGCAACTGTTCAGAAACTTCAGAGGAAAAGACGCATCGATTGAGCCGCTGCTCAAGCGTCGCGGACTTCTCTAGACACGCAAAAAGAAAGCCGTCGCCCTCTAGGCGGCGGTTTTCTTGCGTTTGGCCAACCAGAGCCAAACAATCACGCCGGCAACCAGCGCCCAGAAGGCGGGGCCAATCGAGTATGCCGTGAAGCCAGACGACGCCACCAGAAAAGCCAAAACTGCCGGAAGGCGCAGCTCGGGTTCTTCGACGATCGATGAGAGCGCACCGATCATTGTTGAGAACAGCGCTAGCCCGGCAGCGGCGAGGATGATTTCGCGCGGAGCCTGCAGCACAAAAGAAATCGAAGCGCCGGCGGTAAGCGCGAGAAGCAGGTAGACAACTCCCCCACTGACCGATGCGATCCAGCGCTTGCCGGCATCCTTGTGCGCTTGTTCGTTGGCATTAAGCGCGGCTGTGATTGCCGCGAGATTGGTGACGAAACCACCAAAGAAGTTGACCAAGAGCGAACCGAGGCCGGTTGCCAGCATCACCGGTCTGAACGGCACTTCGAATCCGTAGCTCTTCATAATCGCGATTCCCGGAATGTTTTGGCTCGCCATGGTCACCAGGTATAGCGGAATTCCGATCGAAACGATTGCCACAAATGAAAACTGTGGGGCGACCAATTGCGCGGCCGGCAGAATGTCTTCAACTGCAATCGAGATGTTCAATTCGATAGCAGTAAGCCCAAACAAAACGATCATCGCGATGGGCGTTGCCCACACCTGCGCAAGCTTGTAAAGCAGCAACCAAACCAAAATCGCTGGCATTACCACCAGCGGATACTGACCCGCGGCACTGAACGGCGCGATGCAGAAACTGAAAATGACGCCAGCGAGCATTGCACTGGCAATTGGCTTGGGAATCGAGGTGACCAGTTTTCCAAGAGCTGGCCATAGGCCGGTAAGCGCAATCAAAACCGATGCAACGATGAATGCACCAACTGCTGTGTCGAAGCCGAAGCCGAGCCCGCCGGCCGAAACCAAGAGAGCGGCTCCCGGAGTGCTCCAAACGATGCTGATCGGCATCTTGTAACGCCAGCTCAGAACAATCGATAGCGTGCCGTAGAGCAAGAGCATTACGAAAACCACCGAGACAATCTGCGCCTCGGTAGCGCCGAGTGCCGACAATGCAGCTAAAACTACTCCGGTGCTTGCAGCCTGACCGGTTATCGAAGCTACGGTTCCGGCCAGAATAGGCGCTCTTAGTTGAAGCCTGCTAGCCATTTAGCGAACGCCTAGGCAGATTTTTCTTGGCGGCTGCTCTTGAAAGGAAGAATCGCGGGAGCCGACTTGGTTTCAACCACTTCACGAGTTATGCGCACGATGCCCTGAACCGGGCTGCCGGGAATCTCGTACATTATCGGACCGAGAATTTCTTCCATAATCGCGCGAAGACCTCGTGCACCGGTCTCGCGCGCTACCGCCATGTCTGAAATCGCTTCGAGCGCGTCGTGGTCGAACTCGAGTTCGAAGCCATCGAGCTCAAACATGCGCTGGTACTGCTTTGTTAGTGCATTCTTTGGAACGGTCAAGATGTCCATGAGAGCACTTCGGTCGAGTTCTTTCACGGTTGCGATAACCGGAAGGCGACCGATGAACTCGGGAATCAAACCGAATTTGCGCAAATCTTCTGGCTGCACCTCAGAGAAGATCTCGGCAACGTCGCCCTTTGCGAAGATTGGTGAACCGAAACCGATTCCCTTCTTGCCAGCGCGCGAAGAGATGATTTCTTCGAGCCCGGCAAAGGCGCCGGCAACTATGAACAAAACATTTGTGGTGTCAAGTTGAATGAACTCTTGCTGCGGGTGCTTGCGTCCGCCCTGCGGAGGTATCGATGCAACAGTGCCTTCGAGAATCTTTAGCAGTGCCTGTTGAACGCCCTCGCCAGAAACGTCTCGAGTGATCGACGGGTTCTCTGCCTTGCGCGAAATCTTGTCGATCTCATCGATGTAGATGATGCCGTTCTCGGCTCGTTTTACGTCGCCATCTGCAGCCTGCAGCAACTTGAGCAAAATGTTCTCAACGTCTTCGCCGACATAACCGGCTTCGGTTAGAGCGGTTGCATCGGCAACGGCAAACGGAACGTTTAGGCGCTTGGCCAGGGTTTGAGCGAGGTAGGTCTTGCCACAACCGGTCGGGCCGATCATGAGAATGTTCGATTTGGCGATTTCGATTTCGTCATGCGCCTTGCCGGCGCTGGTTAGGGTGCCGCGAGAGCGAATGCGCTTGTAGTGGTTGTAGACAGCAACCGAAAGGGCTTTCTTGGCCTGGTCTTGACCGATCACGTATTCGTCGAGAAAGCCCTTGATCTCGCGTGGCTTCGGCAGGTCGATTTCATCGACGTGCTTTGGAGCCTGGCCAAGTTCTTCTTCAACGATCTCGACGCAAAGGGCGATGCACTCGTCACAAATGAAAACCCCTGGGCCAGCAATCAGCTTGCGAACCTGCTTCTGCATCTTTCCGCAGAAAGAACACTTGAGCAGGTCGCTCGATTCGCCCAGTTTGGTCATGAGAAAACTCTAACCGCGCAAAGCAGTAAAGCGGGGCAAGTTAGCCCCGCTTTCTGCCTTGTTTGCCTCTTATTACGCGTTTTTGCGCGAACCTAGTACCTGATCAATCAGACCGTATTCGAGCGCCTCAGGGGCAGTCAAAATCTTGTCGCGATCGATGTCGCGGTTGACCTCGGCGACGCTCTTTTTCGAGTGCTTCGAAAGTGTCTCTTCTAGCCAGGTGCGCAAACGCAGCATCTCTTTGGCCATGATCTCGATGTCAGAAGCCTGACCCGGGCCACCACCAGAAGATGGCTGGTGAATCATGATGCTGGCGTTTGGCAGAGCCAGACGTTTTCCGGGAGCACCGGCGGAAAGCAAAACTGCTGCGGCCGATGCTGCCTGACCAAGGCAAACAGTTGAAACCTGCGGGCGGATGTACTGCATGGTGTCGTAAATCGCAGTCATAGCCGAGAACGAACCACCAGGTGAGTTGATGTACATGGTGATGTCGCGATCTGGGTCTTGCGACTCGAGCACCAAAA
>CAZSRJ010000077.1:0-4410 GCA_964609235.1 uncultured Rhodoluna sp. | reverse complement strand
CTCGCCTGTTGCACGGCAAGATGCATGACGCGATCTTTGTGATCATCGGAAATCTCGACGACTTGCACGCCCGGCGCAAAGGTAGCGAGCGCGCTAAGCACAGGTTGTCTGTCTAAACCAATGACTACAGCGGCCTTTAAGCGTTGGCTGTGCGACTCAACCAGCGGAGCTAGGTCGACCCCCTTGAGCAATCCCCCTACGATCCAAACCACCGAATCAAAAGAACTCAGCGAAGCGCTTGCGGCGTGAGCGTTTGTGGCCTTCGAGTCATCGAACCAAAGCACACCGGCTCGATCGGCAACGAATTCGATTCGATGACTGTCCTGGCGAAAGTTGCGAATTGCCTTGGCAATCGACTTGGCATCTACGTCGCAGGCCCTAGCGATTGCAGCCGCTGCCGCCACGTTAGCTAGCAGGTGCGGAGTCACAACGCCTATTTGTGAAATGTCGTCGAGGTTCGCTAACTCCGGAAGCTCTGCCGCGCGGTATCCGTAGAAGGCTCGATCGATGAGAAATTCCTCAACGAAGCCAACCTGTAAATCGGCAGGCATTCCCCGAGTGAAGGCAACAGCCAGCACGTTCTCATCTCGCACATCAGCCGCTTCGGCTAGGCGCCGCGTGGTCGCGTCTTCGGCGTTGTAGATGATTGCACTCGATGTGCCACTGAAAACTTTTCCTTTGGCCTCAATGTAGGCGTCGAAACTTTGGTGCCAGTCGATGTGGTCTTCTGCGACATTCAAAAGAGCCGAGACCTTGGGTTCGATAGCGTGACAGTAGTGCAGTTGAAAGCTCGAGAGTTCTACCACTAGATAGTCAAAGCCTTCTGGATCTCTAACGGCGTCAAGAATTGGCTTACCGATGTTTCCGCAGGCAATCGCACGCTTGCCATCTGCAATCAACATTGCCTCGACCATCTGAGTTGTTGTGGTCTTGCCGTTGGTTCCGGTAATCACGACCCATTCGGCAGTCTTCACTTTGTCGCGAAGCCTCCAGGCCAACTCGATGTCACCAACAATCGGAATCTCGTGCTCGGTTAGCCACCGCACTAGGCCGTCGGTTGGTGCAATTCCCGGTGACACGCACGCAAAGTCGGGCTTGAAGTCCTTAGCGCTCTCAAAAATGTGCTCGGCGCCTTCGACAAAATCAATTTGTAACACCGAAAGAAGATCCTTGTATTGCGCACCGATTTCATTCGCGACAACAAGCAGCTCACACTCCAACTCGTTTAGGGTGTCAGCAACAGCAAATCCCGACGAACCAAGCCCATAAACGAGCGCGCGCTTGCCCTTCCAAGCCGAATGCCAACTGGTTAAATCTTCAATCGACTGCATTTACTAGCCGTAGATCCACTCGATGTAGAAGAGGCCGATGCCCGTAAGCACGCAGAGCCCAGAAATGATCCAGAAGCGAACCACGATGGTGATTTCGGCCCATCCCTTCTTTTCGAAGTGGTGGTGCAGCGGGCTCATTAAAAAGACCCGCCTTCCGGTGCCGGTCTTCCATTTTGTGATTTTGAAAAAGACCCTCTGAATGATTACAGAACCGGTAACAATTACGAAGATTCCGCCAATCAGAACGAGCAGGAGTTCGGTTCTCGAGAGAATTGCGAGTGCCGCTAGCGCGCCTCCGAGGCCGAGAGAACCGGTGTCTCCCATAAAAATTTGAGCCGGAGAAGTGTTCCACCAGAGGAACCCGGCACACGCTCCCACAATCGCAGACGCAACGACCGCTAGGTCGAGCGGATCTCTAACGTTGTAGCAACTTGCAAGATTTTCGACAACCGTGCCACACGCCTGATTGAACTGCCAGAAACCGATAATCGAATAAGCACCGATGGCCATAATGATCGCGCCCGTCGCGAGACCATCTAGCCCGTCGGCGATGTTCACTCCGTTTGATGTGCCGGCGACAAGAAAATAAATCCAAACGACAAACAGGATGAGCCCAGCGACCGTGCCGAGAGCCATGAAATCGATGGTGGTGTCTCTAAAGATTGAAATCTTGGTTGAAGCGGGTGTGAGACCTGCCTCATTGGCAAATTGCAAAGACAAAATTGCAAATACAACAGCAACGACTCCCTGACCGAAGATCTTCTGCCAGCCGGTTAACCCGAGGCTTCTTTGCTTATGTGTCTTTATGTAGTCGTCAAGAAAGCCGACCAAGCCGAGACCGACCATCATAAGCAATACGAGCAGGGCCGAAATTGTTGGCGTTTCAAAGTTGGCCAACTTTCCGAAAAAGTAACCGATGAGTGTGGCAAAGATTATGACGACTCCACCCATGGTTGGAGTTCCGTGCTTGGTTACGTGACTTTCGGGCCCGTCAGCGCGAATGAACTGTCCCCAATTGAGCTTCTTGAACAGCCATATAAACAAAGGAGTAGCAAAGAGGGTAAACGCCATCGAGATTCCGCCGGCAAGTAGCACAGCTCTCATTGGTTTACCTCCGCTAAAGCATCGCCCAGAGCCCGTAGCCCTGCCGAATTTGAAGATTTGACCAAGACCACATCTCCAACCCCAAGCAAACCACGCAGGTGCTGCAAAGCGTCGGAAATCGAGGCGAAGAATTTCGACTCGCCATCCCAGGAACCCTCTTGGCTAGCGCCCATGTGAATCAGCTTGGCACCCTCGCCAACCACGACAACCTCGTCGATATTGAGACGAACGGCTAACCGACCAATAGCGTCGTGCTCTTCAACTGAGTAGCGCCCCAGCTCGGCCATTTCACCTAGAACCGCGATGGTTCGGTGTCCCTGACGACCTATGGTCGCCAGCGTCTGCAAAGCGGCCTTCATCGAATCCGGACTCGCGTTATAAGCATCATTGATAACTATCGAGCCCTTTGGCCCGGGCAACAACTGCATGCGCCAGCGCTCCGCCAGTTGCATAGCTTCGAGCGCCGCAACCGCGACTTTGAGATCAAGACCAAGCAGGCTGGCAACACCGAGAGCTGCGAGTGCATTCATTACCTGGTGCTCGCCGAGTATGCGAAGTTTCACGCGTGCGCTGAAGTCTTTGCAGGTGAACGTGAAACTGGTTCCGTCAAGAGTTACAGAAATGTCTTCTGCCCTGATTTCACTTTCGGCGTTGGTGCCAAACCAATGCACCTGCGCCTTGGTGCTCTCGCTCATGCGAGCGACATAAGAATCGTCGGCGTTTAGCAACACCCGGGTTCCCGTTTGTAGCGAGTTTGCCAACTCGCTTTTTATCTTGAAGGTCGTTTCGATGTCACCAAATTCACCCACGTGGGCTAGCCCAACTTTTAGCACAACACCGATGTCTGGATTGCAAATCTTGGCAAGATAGTCGATGCTGCCTAGCCCATCGGCACCTAGCTCAACCACTAAGAATCTTGTGCTGGGAGAAATCTTGAGAATCGAAATGGGTGCGCCAACCTCGTTGTTAAACGATTCGATTGGAGCCACGGTTTCACCGAATTTTGAAAGAACCTCGCGCAGCATGTTTTTAGTTGAGGTTTTTCCATTTGAACCGGTAACGCCAATCACCGAAATCTGGTGATCTCTGCGATGCAACTCGAGAACGTGCTTTGCTAATTCGCCAAGAGCTTGAACGCTGTCTCTAACAAGAATTTGCGAGACCTGAGCATCTGCGATGCGACGCTCAACTATCGCACCAATCGCTCCGGCCCTTTGGGCTTCTGCAATAAACAGGTGCCCATCGGTCACTTCACCCGGTTTTGCTACAAACAGGGCGCCGGTTGAGATAAGTCGCGAGTCGGTCTCGACAGATGAGGTCACAAGTTGGTCATCACCGAATAGCTGCCCGCCAACTGCCGTTGCAATCTCTGAGAGGCGCATTTGTATCATCGCCAACCCGCCTCTTTGAGTGCGTCTCTGGCCTCTTGCCGGGCAGAGTATGGGGTGCGCACACCTTCAATATCGCGGTAATCCTGATGACCGGGCCCAGCCCAGAGAATCGAGTCGCCCGGCTTGGCCAGCGAAACTGCTTTGCGTATTGCGACCTCTGGCGGGCTAACCTCAAAAATGTCTAGCTCGGGTCGAGCTGATCGAGCGGCATCAACAAGCGTCTTGCGAATTGATGCCGGGTTTTCAAAGCGCGGATGATGGTCGGTGATTACCAGAAGATCGCAGCCTCGAGCAGCAACCTCGGCCATTGCCGGACGTTTGGTGGCGTCTCGGTCACCGTCAGCTCCGAACACCATAATCACCTTGCCACTGGTGACTTTTCTCACGGCTGCCAGGGTGTTGAAAAAGGCATCTGGGCTGTGCCCGAAGTCAACAAAAATGTCTGGGCCAGATTCTTCGGTTACGCGCTCGGTTCGACCCGGCAGGTAAACCCTTATGCCCTCTGCAACGGCGCGTTTCACCTCGTCAAAGGCAACTCCCGATTCGCAAATCATGGCAATCGCAAGACCAGCGTTGTGCGCCAT
>CAZSRJ010000076.1:0-4427 GCA_964609235.1 uncultured Rhodoluna sp. | reverse complement strand
GGTTTCGAGGTCTTTAGCCGCCTGCGAGGGCGCCGTTCTTTTAGTCGATGCCGCCCAAGGCATCGAAGCGCAGACCCTGGCGAATCTATACCTAGCCATGGAGAACGACCTAGAGATAATTCCGGTCTTGAACAAAATCGACTTGCCAGCGGCTCAGCCAGAAAAGTATGCCGAAGAATTGGCCAACCTAATTGGCGGAGACCCGGAAGACTGCCTTCGCGTATCAGGAAAAACCGGTGTCGGCGTTGATGCGCTGCTCGACAAGATTGTGGCAACCGTGCCGCATCCGGTTGGTGATGCCGATGCTCCGGCTCGCGCAATGATTTTTGACTCGGTCTACGACTCATACCGCGGTGTCGTAACTTACGTGCGAATGATTGACGGCAAGCTTTCACCTCGCGAGCGCATTCAGATGATGTCGACTAGAGCAGTGCACGAGTTGCTAGAAATCGGTGTTTCTTCTCCTGAGCCTGAACCAACCAAGGGTCTTGGAGTCGGCGAAGTGGGATACCTAATCACCGGTGTGAAAGATGTTAGACAGTCGAAGGTCGGCGACACGGTCACGAACGCGCAGAAGCCTGCGACTCAGGCACTCACCGGATACAAAGATCCGCTGCCGATGGTTTACTCGGGCATCTATCCGATTGACGGAAGTGACTATCCAAATCTTCGCGAAGCGCTAGACAAGTTGAAGCTCAGTGATGCCGCTCTTGCCTACGAACCAGAAACCTCGGTTGCACTCGGTTTCGGTTTTCGATGCGGCTTTCTCGGATTGCTGCACCTCGAAATTGTTACTGAGAGGCTCGAGCGAGAGTTCGGCCTCGACCTGATTGCAACTGCTCCCTCTGTTGTCTACGAAGTGACCATGGATGACGGCAAAGAAATCACGGTTACCAATCCGAGCGAGTTTCCGACGGGCAAGGTCAAGAAAGTGTTGGAGCCCATGGTGCGGGCCACGATTCTGGCACCGAAAGACTACGTTGGCGTCATCATGGAGCTCTGCCAGGGTCGCCGCGGCACAATGATTGACATGCAATATCTCGGTGAAGACCGCGTTCAGTTGCGCTACACCCTGCCGCTTGCAGAGATTGTTTTTGACTTCTTCGACCAGTTGAAGAGCAAGACCCAGGGATACGGCTCGCTCGATTACGAAGAGGTCGGTCTCGCCGAGGGTGACTTGGTGAAGGTAGATCTCTTGTTGCAGGGCGAACAGGTTGATGCTTTCAGTGCGATTGTGCATAAAGACAAGGCATATGCATACGGCGTCATGATCACCGGAAAGCTGCGCGAGTTGATTCCGCGCCAGCAGTTCGAGGTGCCAATTCAGGCAGCCATCGGTGCTCGAATAATTGCCCGTGAGTCAATTCGCGCGATGAGAAAAGACGTTCTTGCAAAGTGTTACGGCGGTGACATAAGTCGAAAGCGCAAACTCCTCGAAAAGCAGAAAGAGGGTAAGAAGCGCATGAAGATGGTTGGCCGAGTTGAGGTTCCTCAAGAGGCTTTCATCGCTGCGCTTTCTACCGACGGCGAGAAAAAGGGCGAGAAGAAGGGCAAGTAATGGCCCAACTTCCCGACGGCGAACTAGCTCCGCTAAACGGAGAACTGCCAGCTTCTGCCGCCGTCGATTCGCAACTAAGAACTTTTCACGCCTACCTGCACATTCCCCTCTGCAAGGTTCGTTGCGGCTACTGCGACTTCAACACCTACACTTCATCTGAACTTCGTGGCGTGACTCAAAATTCTTTTCTAGATAACCTGCTCGCCGAAATCAGATTTAGTCGCGATGTTCTAGCAAACCTTTCAATCGCCGACCGCGAATTTTCAACGGTGTTCTTTGGCGGCGGAACGCCAACGCAACTCGAAGCAGCGCAGCTCGCTCAAACCTTGCGCGCCCTTGCAGCTGAGTTTGGAGTCGCTTCGGGTGCCGAGGTAACCACAGAGGCAAATCCAGATACCGTCGACGAGCGTTACCTGGCAACCCTCGCCGAGGCGGGGTTTACTCGCGTTTCGATTGGCATGCAGTCGGCCGTCAACTCCGTTTTGAAGACTCTTGATCGCACACACAACCCCGACAATGTCGCAAAAGCCGTTAGTGCGGCGAAAGCCGCCGGTCTTCAGGTTTCGCTCGATCTGATTTATGGCACTCCCAGAGAGACATTGGTTGACTGGCGCGAATCGCTTGAAACAGCAATCGCGCTCGAGCCAGATCACATCAGTGCCTATTCGCTGATTGTTGAAGATGGCACCAAGTTGGCGAGGCAGATTCGCAGTGGCGAACTCGAGCAGCCGAGCGATGACGATCATGCCGACAAATACGAGCTTGCCGACAGTTTGCTTTCTTCAGCTGGCTTTGAGTGGTACGAGGTCAGCAATTGGAGCACGGACAAATCTTTTCGCTCAGCGCATAACCTGGCCTATTGGCAGAGCAACGACTGGTGGGGTTTTGGTCCGGGGGCACACTCGCATGTTGGTGGCACCCGCTGGTGGAACGTCAAACACCCTGCCGCCTATGCCGAGCGCATCGCGAACGGTCAGTCTCCCGCATTAGCCAGAGAAGTGCTCGACGATGCAACCAGAGCCACCGAGCGGGTGCTTCTCGAGTTGCGTGTTCGTCAGGGCTTACCGATTGATTACCTGAAAACTCTCAACCCAGAAGTAGCAAAACCGATAAGCCAATTCATCGCCGAAGGCATGGTTGACGCAGCCAACGCCCTTGCTGGGCAATTGACTCTCACGTTGAAAGGTCGACTGCTCGCTGACTCGATAGTGCGCCAGCTGCTCGGTTAGCAGCTGCGATTACTTGATGAAGCGAATGGTCAGGGGATACCTGAAGAACTTGCCCTGCGAGGTCTGCAGAGCAGCAATCACGCGACAAATGACCCAGTAAGCAGGCACGGCCCAGATAATTGCCCAGCCGATGATGCTAATGGCCAGCACGATGCCAATCAGCAGCACTGTGATTGAGAAATTAAGTGACTCTTTGGCGTGATGCTGAACGAACGGGCCTTTGTCTTTGAGAAAGATATAGCCGATGATCGGGGCGAAGAACTCGAAGAATATGGCCGCCACGTGAACAATCACGGCTGCAATTTTTTCTTCCTGGGGCGTCCATGGGCGCGCAGTTTCATATGGGTTGCTCATATCTAGAGCATAATCAACGTCATGGGCTAAAATTGGCACTCAGATAGAGCGAGTGCTAACGAGGTGAAAATGATTCCAGAACGAAGTCTTGAGGTGCTTCGGGCCATCGTGCACGACTACATCGAGACCAACCAACCCGTTGGCAGCAAGACCTTGGTTGAGAGGCACTCGTTCGGCGTTTCGCCGGCAACCATTCGAAATGACATGGCACTGCTCGAAGACGAGAAGCTAATCGTCGCACCGCACACCTCGAGCGGCAGGGTGCCAACCGACAAGGGGTATCGTCTCTTTGTCGACAGGCTTGGCGAAGTAAAGCCGCTTAGCATTCCCGAGCGCTCTGCAATCGAAACCTTCATGCAGGGAAGCGCAGATCTTGATGAGGTGCTTGGACGAACCGTACGCCTACTGGCGCAACTCACCGACCAGGTTGCCATGGTGCAGTATCCGAGCCTCGAAAAGGGCTCGGTTAAGAGCGTCGAGTTGCTCAAGGTTGGCGATCGCCAGGCCTTGCTCATTTTGGTTACAGACATCAGCAGAATTCAGCAGCACTTGATTCACTTCGAGAACGATCTCGATGAAGAGTTCGTTGCAAATCTTCGAGCTCAGATGGTCGGCGCTCTGCAAGGCGCATCACTATCGCAGGTTGGTGCCAAGCTCGAAGACTTCTCATCGAAGTTCGCCGCTGAACGCCAGACGGCAGTCAGTTTGGTTCTCGACAATCTTCTAGAGCAGGTTGATGCGAACCGGCAAGACAAAATCATTTTGGCCGGCACCGCAAATCTCGCCCGTCGCGAAGAGGATTTCAAGGGCAGCATTTCGCCGATGCTCGAAGCCATCGAAGAGCAGGTTGTGCTTCTCAAATTGATTCAAGAAATGCAGACCGAACAGCACGGTGTATCGCTCAGAATCGGTGCCGAGAATGACATCGAACAATTTTCAACCACTTCGGTCGTGCTTTCTGGTTATGAAAAAGAGGGAGCCGAAGTTGCCAAGCTTGGCGTGCTCGGTCCGACTCGCATGAATTACAGCAATAACATTGCCGCGGTTAGAGCCGTATCTCGTTACCTAACTCAAGCGCTCGGAGGTTTCTAGTGTCTGACCACTACGAAGCCCTCGGTGTCTCTCGAGACGCAACAGACGATCAGATCAAAAAGGCCTATCGCAAGTTGGCGCGCGAGCTGCACCCAGACGTAAACGATGCCCCTGAGGCGCAAAAGCGATTCAAGACGGTCACCCACGCCTACGAAGTGCTCAGCGACCCAGACGAGAGACGCAAGTATGACATG
>CAZSRJ010000075.1:1466-4440 GCA_964609235.1 uncultured Rhodoluna sp. | reverse complement strand
CGTTGCCGGCTTCTTCAACGCGGGCCAAGACTGCACCGCCGCGACCCGCATGCTGGTTCACGAGTCTGTGCACGACGAGTTTGTTGCCAAGTTGGCAGCGAGCGTCAAGGTCAACGCCACCACCGGTCAGCCGTCGCGCGACGACATATTGTTCGGCCCGGTAAACAACGTCAACCAGCTAGAGCGCGTTCAGGGATTCATTGACCGTCTGCCAGATCACGCCAAGATCGAGGCTGGCGGAAGCGCAATCGAGCACAACGGCGGCTACTTCTTCGAGGCAACCGTTTTGTCGGGTCTAAAGCAGCAGGATGAGCACATCCAGTCTGAGATTTTTGGCCCGGTCGTGACCGTGCAGAAGTTCAGCAACGATGATGAGGCCATGCGCTGGGCAAACGACGTGAACTACGGCTTGGCTTCATCGGTCTGGACAAAAGACCACAGTCGAGCGATGCGCTTCTCTAAGGGCCTGAACTTTGGTTGCGTCTGGATCAACACCCACATTCCGCTGGTCGCAGAGATGCCGCACGGCGGATTCCGTCACTCGGGTTATGGAAAAGATCTTTCGAACTACGGCTTCGAAGACTACACGCGCATCAAGCACGTGATGTCTTTTATTGGCTAGCAATTTAGTTCTGCACAGATTTTTGCATTGCTAACTAGGTGCCAACCGCTTCGGGCATTCTTGTGCGATGCAGTTGCTTTGGTTTTTGCCTTCGCTCGCTTACGGGCTGATGCTAGGCATTACATCGAACAACTATTTTCTTGCGGCAACAACTGTTTTCACCATTTTGATTGCTCTGCTGGTTCGCTACCGATTAGCGAAACGACCAAAGCTAGATTCGAACACCATGCTTCGAGTTATCAATCGTGACATTTGGCTTGACGACTATCGCATGCCAAGGGGAGAGCTTTTCTGGTCTGCCGAACAGGCGGACTTCATTTTTGAAAGACTCGGCGCAAAGTCGAATTCATCGAGCGCAATGCTCGAGTTCATTTCAGGCAGCTTTGAGCGGTCGAAAAGCCAGTTGAACATCGCGCTTGGGTTTAGTGACACAGAAGTAGTTCAGAGATCGCTCGTTGATGATGGCCCGCACGCAATTCTCATTGGCAGCACTGGCAGTGGAAAAACCGAATTGCTTAGGCAAATGTTGCGTGAACTTAGTGGTGCAGAGGCCAAGCCAGATATTGTCTGCATAGATTTCAAGGGTGGCATTGGTCTCGAAGAGTTCAGATTGCAGAGCGTGTTTTTCGCAACCGATCATGACATTCAGGCAACCGCAAAGCTTTTCGATTGGCTTGAGAGTGAACTTGGGCGGCGAGAGCTTTCAGAAGAGCCGAGAAACGAGCTCATTATTGCAATAGACGAATTGACACATTTGCTTGGCACGGTAAAGAGAAGCGCAGAGGTTCTCGCTGCTATTGCGGCAAGGGGGCGATCGGCAAAAATGCACCTAGTCTTGACCAATCAAAACCTGGTCGGTGTTCACCGAGCACTGCTAAGCAACATCAAACTGCGGGTTTTGATCGGAAATCCAGATCCGGTGGATGCGGCCATGCTCGGTCAGCTCTGCAGATCTCAGCTGAAGGGCCCGGCGCAATCGCTTGCTAGCGCCCAAATAGTTGCACACTCGAGCCCGGCGCAGCCGTTTTACTTTGCGTTGCCCGGCTTTCGTTTAGAAACTATAGAACAGAGCTTGGTTCGGCAGCCGGCAGAGAGTGAGCCTCAGCAACACCGGCGTTCAAAAGAACTCCGTCGTGAGTATTCAATCCAAGCGAAAGCGCGGCATCGGCGGCGCAGGCAGACTTCCATCCTCGGTTTGCGATTGCTCGCACATAGGGGAGGGTCGCGTTAGTCAATGCGTAAGTGCTGGTGTGAGGCACAGCGCCAGGCATATTTGCCACGCAGTAGAAGGTGCTCTTGTGAACTTGGAAAGTCGGGTCGGCGTGTGTTGTTGGCTTTGAGTCTTCAAAGCAACCACCCTGATCGATCGCGATGTCAACCAAAACACTTCCCGGCTTCATCTTGCTAACCATGTCGTTGGTAACGAGCTTCGGGGCTTTAGCTCCTGGAATCAGAACGGCACCGATGACTAGGTCTGCCTCGTTTACTGAACGTTGCAACTCGAAGGTGTTGCTAACGATCGTGCGAAGACGACCTGCATAGAAATCATCGAGTTCGCGCAGACGGTAGAGATTGGTGTCGAGAACTGTAACCTCAGCTCCCATGCCGATAGCGATTGCAACCGCATTTGCTCCGGCAACTCCTGCACCGATAACGGTTACGCGTGCCGGGCGAGTGCCTGGCACACCGCTCATCAGCATTCCATTGCCGCCATTTTGGCGCATAAGCGTTTGAGCTCCAACAAGCGGGGCTAGTCGACCGGCAACCTCGCTCATCGGCGCAAGCAGTGGTAGCGAACGCGATGGCAGTTGCACGGTTTCGTAAGCGATCGAAGTCACCTTGTTCGACAGCAACACCTCGGTTAGCGGTCGGTCGGCTGCTAGGTGCAGATAGGTGAACAGAATGAGACCCTCGCGCAAGAAACCGTATTCCTTGGCAATCGGTTCTTTGACCTTTAGCACCATGTCACCAGCTGCCCAGGTTGAAGCAGCGTCTGGGCAGATCTTTGCCCCTTCGGCTTCATACTCGGCGTCAGAGATTGATGAGCCTTCGCCGGCTCCGGCTTGAATGAACACCTCGTGCCCTGCCACCACTAATTCGTGAACTCCAGAGGGGGTGATTGCTACGCGGAACTCGTTGTTTTTTACTTCGGCAGGTACTGCGACCTTCATGATTCTCCGTTTCGGGCGGCCACATTGCCGCCACCGACACCAGCCTATCGGTCAGAATAGGCGTTCAAAAAATCGTGTCGGGGTGCCCATTTAGCCGTTTCAAAGCCCCGAATCTGTGGCAGAATAAGGCCAAGCGCATTCGCGTCTTGGTTGTTGGCTGGGCACAGGTGCCCTGTCGATT
>CAZSRJ010000075.1:0-1456 GCA_964609235.1 uncultured Rhodoluna sp. | reverse complement strand
GCCAGCGAGCGGACCCCAAGCATTGACCGCTGCCACAGATCTATCTGACACAGAGAAACTTCTCATCTGGCACAACTGGTCACTTTACATGGATGAAGACGAGGATGGAAACTACCCGACTCTTCAGAAGTTTGAAGCTCAGACCGGAATCAAGGTCGAATACAAAATCGAAATCGATGACAACGACACGTACTTCGCAAAAGTTCAGAAGCAGTTGGCTCAGGGGCAAGACATCGGAGCAGACGTCGCATGCCCAACCGAGTGGATGGCAGCGAAGTGGATTCAGTCTGGCTACGTTCAGAAAATGGATGCCGCAAACATTCCTAACAAGTCAAACCTCGCGCCTGCTTACCTAGGTGCAGCGCACGACCCAAACCGCGACTTCTCGATGCCATACCAGGGCATCTTGGCTGGAATCACTTACAACAAGGCCGAGTACAAGAAGGCAACCGGACAAGACGCACCAACCAGTCTTGAAGACCTATGGCAGCCTTCGCTAAAGGGCCGCGTCGGCGTGCTCTCTGAGATGCGCGACACTATCGGACTTATCTTGCTCGCTCAGGGAATCGACATCACTAGCGAATCGAGCCTGACCGAAGACGCGTTCATGAATGCAATCGACTTCTTTGCTGGCAAGGTTGCCGACGGTCAGGTTGCTCGCATCAAGGGAAACAGCTACTCAGAAGACCTAGAGAATGGCGACACTATCGCCGCTATCGCCTGGTCGGGCGACACCGTGCAGCTAAACCTAAGCGCAGAGACCGACAAGTATGGCTTCTTCATTCCTGAAAGCGGAACCACGATTTCAGCAGACAGCTTCGTGGTGCCTATGGGTGCAACCCACAAGAAGAACGTCGAAACCCTGATCAACTACTACTACGACCCAGCGGTTGCGGCAGAGTTGGCAGCATGGGTGAACTACGTGACCCCAGTGGTTGGCGCTCAAGAAGAGGCCATGAAGATCGACCCGGCTCTCGCAGAGAACCAGTTGATTTTCCCAAGCGAAGAGTTCATGAAGAACGCCTTTGGTTTCCGTGCGCTTTCTGGCGAAGAGTCAGTGAAGTTCGCGCAGGCATTCCAAGACGTATTGCTCGGAGCATAGGGCGTTGGCCACCGAGTTCGTCGCAAGAGGTGCCGATCTTGAACTAGTGGGAATTCGAAAAGAATTTCCTGGCTTCACCGCAATTGAACATCTTGATCTCAAGATTCCTGCTGGCGAGTTCTTTGCCTTGCTCGGCCCATCGGGCTGTGGCAAGACAACGACGCTTCGTCTCGTCGCCGGATTAGAACAGCCAACAACCGGTCAAATTTTGATTGGTGGCAAAGATGTAACAGACACCAAGGCTTATCAGCGACCGGTAAACACCGTGTTCCAGAGTTACGCGTTGTTTCCACACATGTCGGTTCTCGAGAATGTCGCTTTCGGTTTGCGTCAGCGCAAAATCGACGACGTTCT
>CAZSRJ010000074.1:0-4449 GCA_964609235.1 uncultured Rhodoluna sp. | reverse complement strand
AAACTTGGCTGTTTCTTCGCCACCTACGCTGTTGCAGGTTGCGGCTAGGTTGCGTTTGCTCAGCAATTCGGGGCAACCTGTGGTGCGCATCGAACAGTATCGATTCGGCGAGTACAGTCGATTCATTGTCTACATTCCCGGCACTCAAAACCTGAGCCTGAATTCAACCAGCAACCCCTTTGACATGAGATCGAATTTGCTTCTGCTGGCGGGCGGGCGAAGCGCAGCGAGCAGGGCAACCGAGTTGGCCATGCGAAGGGCTGGCATAGAAGATCAAGACGAGGTGATGCTGGTTGGGCATTCGCAGGGTGGCCTAATTGCGCTAGATCTCGCCAGGCGTTCGGCTGCTGGTGTGACGCCTTATCGAGTTGAACACGTGATTACTTTTGGCACCCCCGCGGCGCTAAACGATGCCGATGACTTGCCTAACGTGCTCTCGTTCGAGAATCGAGCCGATGTTGTGCCGAAACTCGAGTTGAGAGAGAATGCGGCTGCAGACAATTGGCTCACTTTGGAGGGCAACGTGCAAAAAGACCCGGTTGAAGCGCATCGAATGGAGTCTTACGAAGAGATTTTGGCGCAAATGCTCGCGTCGGGGGAGAACAAAACCAAAATGGAGAGGCTAAGCGACTTTGCCACCGGTGAGGGTCGGGTAAGTTACTTCGAGCTTGGTCAGCGTTAGCGAGTGAGCGTGCGCTTGAAGACAATGCGCCCAAAACCGCTAATCACACTCATGATTAGAGCCGCAAGAATTGCCCATCCGAGAGATGTGATGGCAAGGCCTTCGCGATCGAAACCGTCGATGCTGAAAATCGGTGACCCAATAAGCTGTGAAAGCCAGGCCACGAACAGCAACAGCGCACCGTTAATGACGAAGTTGATGAGCCCAAAAGTCAGAATGTATAGAGGTGCAGACAAAATCTTGATGATTGGGCCGATGATCGCGTAGACCAGCCCGAATATTGCCGCAACAATAATGAATGAGCCAACGCGGGTCCAGAAAGAGTCACCGCCGTAGGGTGCCAACTTAACCGCTGGAATCACCATGGTTACTACCCAGAGACCAATGGCGTTGAACATCGTGTTTAGCGCGAAACGAACCATGCTCAGATTCTGCCATAAACAAGTAGATTTGACCCTGTGAGTCAAGACCCAACTGACATGCCTATGGTGCAGTTTCTCTCGATGGAGGGTGATGTTCGTGTGCCCGCGCAGTGGGCTGAATATGGCGAATATCTCAAGAACCTCACAGAGGCCGACTACCTAAAGTTTTATCGCGACATGGCTCGCATTCGCCGTTTCGACAACGAAGCCACAGCACTTCAACGCCAGGGGCAACTTGGCCTATGGATTCCGGCAATCGGCCAAGAGGGTGCGCAGATTGGCTCGGGCTACGGTGTCGGACCCAACGACCACATTTTTCCTAGCTACCGCGAACACGGTGTAGCCCTGACCCACGGCATCGACCTGATGTCGATCTTGAAGATGCTTCGAGGCGTAAACCACGGTGGCTGGAACCCAGACGAAACCCGCTTTCACCTATACGCAATCGTGCTCGGAACCCAGGTTCTGCATGCGACCGGCTATGCCATGGGCGTCAAGTTCGACGGCAAGGTGGGCACCGGCAACAAAGACGAAGATCTCGCCGTCATCTCATACATGGGCGACGGAGCAACCGCCGAGGGTGACGTTAGCGAAGCCTTCTTGTTTGCCGCGGTGAACGAGTCACCGATTGTCTTCTTCATTCAAAACAACCAGTGGGCAATTTCTTCTCGCTCGAGTGCCCAGACTAAGGTGCCGCTTTACCAGCGTGGCGATGGCTTTGGTGTGCCGGGTGTTCGCATCGACGGCAATGACGTTTTGGCTTCATACGCCGTGACAGCAAAACTCATGGATGACGCTCGCGCCGGAAAAGGCCCGAGCCTAATCGAAGCGGTGACCTACCGAATCGGTGCCCACACCACATCTGACGATCCGACAAAATATCGCGACGACGAGGAAGTTGAATATTGGAAAGCGCGCGATCCGATTATTCGACTTGAAAAGTTCTTGCGTCGCAACGGAATCAATCAAGACTTCTTCGACGAGGTTGAGCACGCCGGTGAACTGCTCAGCGCAGAAATTCGTGAAGCCACTTTTGCATTGAAGAACCCACCAATCGAAAACATGTTCAAGCATGTTTACTCTGAGCAGCATCCACTGATTGACGAGCAGTATTCGTGGCTCGAGGCATACGAGGCATCGTTCGGCGGTGAGCAGCAGTGAGCAACATGGTAGAGATGCCGTTGGCAAAAGCGATTACTGCTGGCCTTCGCGAGGCGATGCGCAAAGACGACAAAGTTCTCATGTTCGGTGAAGATGTTGCGCAGCTCGGCGGAGTGTTTCGCGTAACCGAAGGGCTGCTCGCCGAGTTTGGCAAGAACAGAATCTTCGATACCCCGATTGCCGAATCTGGCATCGTTGGCACGGCAATCGGTTTGGCCATGCGCGGCTACCGCCCGGTAACCGAAATTCAGTTTGACGGTTTCATCTTTCCGGCGTTCGATCAGATCACGAGCCAGTTGGCAAAGTTGCAGAACCGCAGCGAGGGTTTCTTGCAGATGCCAGTGGTTATCCGTGTGCCATACGGCGGCGGCATCGGCGCGGTTGAGCATCACAGCGAAAGCCCAGAAGCTTATTTCGCCCACACGCCTGGGCTCAGGGTGATTAGCCCTAGCACGCCTAACGACGCCTACTGGATGATTCAGCAGGCCATCGAGTCAACCGACCCGGTGCTCTTTTTCGAACCCAAGCGTCGCTACTGGCAGAAGGGCATGGTCAATCTCGACGCTGCACCTGGCGGCATGCACCAGGCTCGCGTTGTTGTGCCAGGCACCGATGTAACCCTTGTTGCCTACGGCCCGATGATGAACGTTGCCTTGCAGGCGGCAGCTCTCGGAGCCGAAGAAGGCAAGAGCATCGAAGTGATCGACGTTCGCTCGATGTCGCCAATCGACTTTGCGACGATTGTTGACTCGGTAAAGAAAACCGGTCGACTCGTTATCGCGCACGAGGCAAACACCTTTGTGTCTGTCTCATCAGAGATTGCGGCTCGCGTTGCCGAACTCGCTTTCTATCACCTCGAAGCCCCACCGATTCGCGTGGGTGGTTTCGACGTTCCATATCCAGCGGCAAAACTAGAAGAGAAGTTTTTGCCAGACGCAGATCGCATTCTTGATGCCGTCGACCGAGTCTTGGCATTCTAGGAGACAACATGAGTCAGCTAGCGTTTTTTAATTTGCCGGATGTCGGCGAAGGTCTAACCGAAGCCGAAATTGTTTCGTGGAAAGTTAAACCTGGCGATCGCGTTGCGGTGAATCAAATCATTGTAGAAATCGAAACCGCAAAGTCACTAGTTGAACTGCCTTGCCCTTTCGAGGGAGTCGTTGCCGAACTCTTTGCGCAAGAGGGCGACACCGTAGAAGTTGGTCGACCAATTATTTCTGCGACAGTTTCTGACGGAGCGGTGGGAGCAACAGCAACATCTTCGATTGCGGTTATTTCACCAGAGATCGCACAAACTGCGCATGA
This sequence comes from uncultured Rhodoluna sp., assembly GCA_964609235.1. Classification (GTDB taxonomy): domain Bacteria; phylum Actinomycetota; class Actinomycetes; order Actinomycetales; family Microbacteriaceae; genus Rhodoluna. The sequence continues at coordinate 879 of CAZSRJ010000074.1, read as the reverse complement.
GGCCGTAGCCGAAGCCGCGGCGTCGCTCTCGCAAGAAGAAACCATGAAGCCGCTGGTTGGCTATGGTGTTGCAAATCACGGTGCGCAGTCGAGGCGTCGCAATCGAACAGCTGATCCGGTTGCGGTTGTGCCTCCGTCGACGAGCGCTATTCCGATAATTCCCGGTGCTCCTGCCACAGCTCTAATCAATTTGGTTACTTCGAGCGAACAGGTAATCGCGAAGCCGCCAATTCGAAAACTAGCTAAAGATCTCGGCGTCGATTTGAGCAAAGTTGTTGCTACCGGGTTGGCCGGTGAAGTCACTCGCGAAGATGTGCTCGGTGGCGCGCAACAGGCGAGCGTGTTCAGAAACCTCACGACTCCAGAGCCGCCAACCGAGCGCGAGGAGCGCATCCCGGTTAAAGGCGTGCGCAAAGCAATTGCTAGCGCGATGGTGAAGTCGGCATTCACCGCCCCGCACGTCAGCATATTCGTTGACGTAGACGCAACCAGAACAATGGAGTACGTGAAGCGCCTCAAGGCTTCGACCGATTTCGCGGGCGTGAAGGTCACCCCGCTTTTGATTATGGCCAAGGCGATGATTTGGGCCGTTCGCCGAAACCCAACAGTCAACTCAACCTGGACAGACGAAGAAATCATCGTGCACAACTTTGTGAACTTCGGTGTGGCGGCGGCCACTCCGCGTGGCTTGATCGTGCCAAACATCAAAGACGCCGACCAGATGTCGTTGCTTGAACTAGCCAAGGCGATTGAGCAGCTCAACAAGAACCGCAGCGGTTCTTTGCTGGACTTCATCGATGACTTCACACAGCGCTTCCCCAAGTGCGTGGACGAATACGAAACCCTGCTGACCGACAACCGCATCTGGAAACAGCGCAC
>CAZSRJ010000073.1:1042-4454 GCA_964609235.1 uncultured Rhodoluna sp. | reverse complement strand
GTCGCATTCAGCAGTACCGATCGCAGAACACCTACATGGCTACCAAGTTCACCGGTGTTCCTGGATCAACCGTTCCAATCAAAGACACCATTGAGGGCTTCAGCAAGATCGCTACCGGTGAGTTCGACCACATTCCTGAGCAGGCCTTCTTCAACGTTGGTGGACTTGACATGGTTATGGAGAACTACGCTCGTCTGCAGAAGGAATCAGGCAGCAAGTAATGTCTGACAAGACCCTTCACGTAGAACTAGTTGCTGCCGATCAGGCGGTCTGGGCAGGTGCCGCCAAAATGGTTATCGCCAAGACCGTTGAGGGTGAAATTGGTTTGCTGCCAGGTCACGAGCCGATGCTCGCGATTCTGGCTGCCGGTGAGGTTCGCATCACTCTGCCGACCGGTGAAAAGCTTGTTGCTTCAGCTGAAGACGGCTTTTTATCGATTGAGCACGATGTGCTGACGATCTTCGCGAGGCACGCAGCACTCGTTTAGAGCCTCGTTCTCAAGAACTAAAAGAAAACCCCACCTAGTTGGTGGGGTTTTCTTTTTTACGGTCTAGGTCTTTATCGGCCGGCGATGGCTTGGGCACCACAGCTCTGCGCTGTTCTTCAACGATTATCTGCGCAGAGTGTGCACTGGGATTGTAAAGCTCATTGAATATGCCGAGGGCACCGCCAGCGCCGCTCGACCGCTTGCGCATGCTCTTTCGAAGGTATTCGAGAAAACCCACTTCAGTGCCTACTCTGTGCGATTTGGGTGCTCTGGTCGTTCGCGGCGGTTTGCTGCCGGAACCCACTTGACGTCGCCGCCGTGCTTGATGTTTGCGTAGCGAGCCAATACGAACAACAAATCGCTGAGTCGATTTAGGTATTTTGCAGCAATCGGACTAACGCCGCCATCGTTGTGACCCTTTTTAGCAGGTTCGGTGCCATAGGTTTCGATTGCGTGCCAGGTTGCCCGCTCAGCGCGGCGAACAACCGTGCGAGCGAGGTGCAAGCCAGCGGCCAGCCCAGAACCGCCCGGAAGAATGAATGAGTCGAGTTTCTCAAGCTGTGAGTTGTACTTGTCGATAGCTGTTTCGAGCGCATCGATCCAAACCGCGTCAACGCGAAGTGGCTCATACTCGTAGTGTTCGTTTAGCGGGTTCGACAGATCGGCACCGAGATCAAAAAGGTCGTTCTGAATCTGCGAAAGCAGTTGAAGTGTGTCGTGGTCAAACTCGTTGCGAGCGAGCGAGACAGCCACACCAATCGCCGAGTTTGCTTCATCGACATCTGCATAGGCTTCAATTCGCGGGTCTGTCTTTCGGGTGCGCGAAAAATCGCTCAATCCCGTCATGCCCTCGTCGCCGGTTCGGGTGTAAATCTTCGTTAGTTTGACCATGGCTCAAGTGTATGCCGACCTAGGCAGACCGCTTTGCCCCGCAACTTAGACTTAGCCAATGCTGTTTCTGTTGCCACCCTCTGAGACCAAAGCCGCAAAGGCATACGCCTCAGCGACCGAGTCGAATCTGAGCGTTCGCGATGTTGCGCTCTCGTTCGGAACTCTAGAACCGGCTCGTCTGCAGGCTGCCGAAATGCTCAACCAACTCAGCGCGCTCGATGCTCCCACAATGATGGCAATTGATCGATACACGGGCACGCTATACGCAGCTATTCACGGCCGCGGGCTGAAGGGCACGCCAACCGAGTTTGCTCACTTGAACGATGAGGCCATGAAGCGCGCTAAGGATGTCGTCTTGATTCAATCTGCACTTTTTGGGTTGATTCCGGCAACGGGCCTGATTCCAAACTACAAAGCTTCGGCGAGTGCCAAACTGAAGGCCGTATGGGTCGAACCGCATCAGGCCGTCTTTCGCAGACTAAAGGGCTTGATTATCGACATGCGCTCGAAGCAATATGTTGCACTCGCCCCGATACCAAGTGACATTGAGAGTTACTGGCTTGATGTTGTGCTCGAGGCTCCAGACGGGTCTCGCACAGCCATGAATCACTTCAACAAAAAGGCAAAGGGCGAGCTCATCCACGCGGTGCTAAACGCAAATCAATTGCCAAAGACGATTGCTGACCTTCGACGCATTGCAAAGAAAGCGGGCTTCGGCCTCGAGCAGTCTGGTCGTGGGCTGACACTCGTTGTTAGTTATTCGCCGCCTAAAGCCAGCTAGAGCTGATTGCGCCTGAAACAGCCAGGCGCGTGATCGTTTAGCATTCCGGTTGCCTGCATGAGCGCGTGCATTGTCGTGGCTCCGACGAAACCGAATCCAAGCTTTCTCAGGTGCTTGCTAAGCGCTTCAGATTCAGTTGTGATTGCAAGCCAGCCAAAGTCTGCCGCAGGTCTCTTGCGCTTGCTGGCTGGGGGAGCGAATGACCAGACAATCTCGCTGATGCTCTGCCCGCTTTTCTGCAACTCAAGCACGAGATTTGCGTTTCGAATCGTGGCTTCAATTTTTGCTCGATTTCGAATAATGCCTTCATCTTGCATGAGTCGCTCAATGTCACTCTCGTTCATGCGAGACACTTTGTGCAGATCGAAGTTCTTGAACGCCTTGCGAAAACCTTCGCGGCGTTTCAAGATTGTGATCCACGATAGGCCCGCCTGAAATCCCTCTAGTGCAATACGTTCAAAGATTTCTTGGTCGCCTCTAACCTCAACGCCCCACTCGCTGTCGTGATATTCGATGTAGAGCGAGTCAGAGTTCAACCACGAGCAGCGGGTTAGGCCATCGTCGAATTTGCGGGTCAGGGTCATTGCTTGTAATCAATCGACTCGAGCTGAAGCAGCAAACGTTTCGTTGGCAAACCCTCGCCACCCGAATAGCCGGTTATGTTTCCCGAGGCCCCAAGCACCCGGTGACAACCAACGATAAGCGGAACCGGATTAGCCCCGACCGCCCCGCCGACCGCCCGTGAAGCCAATGGTTTGCCAAGCTTTTCTGCAATCTTGGCGTAGCTGGTGGTCTTGCCGAAGCCCACCTTGGCAATCTGCTTCCAGACTGCTTTCTGAAACTCTGTGCCTTCGAGCTGAACCGGCAGGTCGAAGGCGGTTAGCTTGCCAGCGAAATATGCGTTTAGCTGCCGCTTAGCCTCGCTCAGAATCTTGCTAGACCCAAAATGTGGTTTGGTTTCGCCGATTGTGAGTCGCGTTATCTTTTCGTTCGCGCTCTCAATAGTGATTGCCCCGATTGGGCTTTCGAAGCTAATGCTGGCAACTGCGTTGGTCATGCATCCCAGAATAAGACAAAGACCGGGTCTCAACGATTCGGAGTGAATCTGTTGAAAACCCGGCCCTTGTCAGAGTCTGTTAGCAACTCATTACATTGATTTGTATGCCTCATCTAGGCAGCTGCGAAGAATCTGTTCCATTTCAACAAACTCATCGCGCCCGATGGTTGGCGGTGGCGCCCACTGAACAACCGGG
>CAZSRJ010000073.1:0-1032 GCA_964609235.1 uncultured Rhodoluna sp. | reverse complement strand
ACTTGTCGAGCGTCGCTTTGAACTCTGCTTCGTTGCGGGCAACGTTGCCAACGAGGTCTTCTTCATCAAAGATGTCGAGGTTCTCGAGTGCAACTGCGCAGGCAACCGGGTGGCCACCGTAGGTGTATCCGTGAGGGAAGATGTTGGTGCCAGTCTTGAACGGCTCAAACAACTTCTCTGCAATCAACAGTGCACCAATCGGGGCGTAGGCCGAGGTCATGCCCTTTGCTAGCACCATCATGTCTGGCTCAAAGTCATATCTCTCTGAAGCAAACATAGTTCCGGTGCGTCCAAAGCCGTCGATTGTCTCGTCTGCAACGATCAGAACGTCATACTTATCGCAGATCTCACGAACGCGGTCGAAGTAGACCTTCGGTGCGGTGAAACAGCCACCAGAGTTCTGAACCGGCTCAAAGATAAACGCCGCAACGGTGTCTGGGTCTTCGAACAGAATCATCTCTTCGACTCGGTTTGCGGCCCAAAGAGCAAACTCTTCTTCGGTCGCAAAGTCGTCTTGCGCGCGGTACCAGTTGGTGTTTGGCACTCTGAAGGTGCTCGGAACCAGGGGTTCGAACATCTTTTTCATTGACGGGATGCCGGTTAGCGACAGGGCGCCGTGCGATGTGCCGTGGTAGGCAACTGCGCGGGTTAGCACCTTGTGCTTGGTTGGCTTGCCGATCATTTTGAAATACTGCTTGGCCAACTTCCAGGCTGTTTCGTTTGCCTCGCCACCACCGGTAGTGAAGAAAACGCGGCTCAGGTTTTTCGGCGCATAAGACAGCAAGCGCTCAGAAAGCTCAATGCCTGGCTTGTGTGCGTGTGACCACAGCGGAAAGTAGTCAAGTTCTTTCATCTGCTTCGCGGCAGCGTCGGCTAGACGAGTGCGTCCGTGGCCAATATTGACCGAGAACAAACTCGAGATGCCGTCGAAATACTTCTTTCCGTTTTGGTCCCAGAAGTGGTGACCAGATGCCTTGGTGATGATCGGAATCTCACCCTTGGCGGTGAAGTAGGGGCTGTGGCGGGTGAAGT
>CAZSRJ010000072.1:0-4540 GCA_964609235.1 uncultured Rhodoluna sp. | reverse complement strand
CAGATTACTCGTCAGAATCTGGCTCGCGGATGCGTAAAATTGGCAGGGGAAATTATCTGGAGGATATTTTGGCGTCGAAAAAGAAGCAGCAGAACCTATTCAGCAGCACAACTGGCAAGTTGGCCGAATATGAGCAGAAACAGCTGCAGCGCGAAAAGCAAGTTCTTCGCAAGAAACGTGACAACAGGATTGCACTAGTGGCCGGACTTTCAGTCTTGGCTCTAACGGTTACCTCGCAATTGATCTGGTCTTCTATGCAGGTGTCTCAGGTCGTTGAGGCCGAGCCAACACAGACCCCAACGCCAATCCCTGCGCCAAGTGAAACCAACTCTGCGTTGGTGCCAAACCCAGCAATCGCTGAGGGTCGTGTCTGGACGGGTTCAATGATGGTGAACTCGGCGAAGCTATCAATCGAGCTTTTCGGTGATAAAGCACCTCAGGCCACAGCAAACTTCATTGATCTCGCTCGCAAGGATTTCTTCAAGGGCGTCACGTGCCACCGCCTGACTACCTCGGGCCTCTTCGTGTTGCAGTGTGGTGACCCAACCGGAACCGGAACCGGCGGACCCGGCTACAGCTTCGGCCCTATTGAGAATGCTCCTGCGGCGACAGCAGCCGGAACTGCCGTTTATCAGACCGGTGTTCTTGCCATGGCTAACTCTGGATCGCCTTACTCAAACGGCTCACAGTTCTTTATCGTTTACGCGGACACTTCTCTGTTGCCCGATTACACGGTTTTTGGACGAGTCACCTCTGGCCTTGATGGGCTCAAGCCAATAATCGATGCGGGTGTGCAGCCGGGTTCAGGCCGTGAGGGCGATGGCAAACCGGTTGTCGAAACCAAGTTGGGCGAGATAGTTCTAAACTAAGCAGGTTGTAAACGAACGCGAAAGCGTCTAGCAAAAGGAGCTAACCATGTCAGCGAATAAATTCGGTCGAGTCGACGCTGAGAACAACGTCTACGTATTCGAGCTCGGATCTGAGCGAAAAGTTGGGCAGTACCCCAACGTTTCTGCCGAAGCTGCCATGGCCTTCTATGAGACGAAGTTTGCCGACCTCGAAGCTCAGGTGAGAATTCTTGAGCAGCGCATTAAGGGCAATGTTGTTGCGAGCAACCTAACGGCACAGTTCAAGAAACTAACCGCCGATCTAGTTGCGCCAAATGCCGTTGGCGACCTCAACAACCTGCGAACAAGAGTTGCAGCACTTGAGTCGAAGATCGCTGAGCTCTCGGCACAGCGCAGCGCCGCCAACAAAGAAGCACTTGCCGCTGCCCTAAAGTCACGCATTGACCTTGCAGAAGCCGCAGAAGCGATAGCAAACCAAGATTCGGCAAAAACTCAGTGGAAGCAGTCATCCGAGAAGATGGCACAACTCTTCGTGCAGTGGCAAGCAGTTCAAAAAACCGGACCAAAGGTTTCAAAAGCTGACGCAGACCCGATTTGGAAGCGATTCTCGGTTGCTCGTACCAAGTTCGAAGCCGGTAAACGAGCGTTTTTTGCCAACGTCGATTCGGCCAACAAAGCCGTTCGCGCAAACAAGATTTCGATCGTTGAGCAGGCCGAGAAGTTAGCGGCCGGCGGCTCTGACGCAACCAATGAATACAGAAAGCTGCTAGACGCTTGGAAGGCCGCTGGTCGCACGCCTGGCAAATCTGACGACGCTCTGTGGACTCGCTTCAAAGCCGCCGGAGACACCATTTACGCAGCTCGCCAAGTTACCGCTGCAAGCGAGAGTGGCGAGCAGACGCAAAATCTGGCCGCGAAACTTGAGTTGCTCAAGGCATACTCAGGCATCGACCCGAGCGCGGGAATCGACGCCGCAAAGAAGTCGCTTCAGGAACTTCAGAAGAAGTGGGAAAAGATTGGAAAAGTGCCAAAAGACAAGGTGCGCGAAGTTGAAGATAAACTTCGTGCAATTGAGTCTCGAGTTAAAGCAGCCGAGCAAGATCACTGGCGCAAGAGCGACCCGGCTTCAATCGATAGAAGTAACTCGGTGATCTCGCAGCTTGAAACCGCAATTGAGAAATTAGAGTCTGAGCTTGTCAAGGCAAACGCAACTGGCGACAAGCGCAAAATGGCAGATGCATCAGAAGCACTCGAAGCTCGCAGAGCCTGGCTTGAAACAGTTAAGGCAGCTGCGCGCTAGTTCTATCCGTTATTGACTCGGTAGACATCGTAAACCGCTTCAATTCGGCGCACCGCATTCAACAGATGCTCAAGGGTGTTTGCATCGCCCATCTCGAAAACGAATCTGCTGAGAGCTACTCGATCGCTTCGAGTCGACACCGAAGCCGAAAGAATGTTCACGTGATGCTCGCTCAACACACGCGTCACGTCACTCAAGAGCCCAGATCTATCCAGCGCTTCTATTTGAATCTGCACCAAGAAAAGAGACTTTGAGTTTGCGGCCCAAGACACATCCATGAGTCTCTCGGGTTCAAGGCGCAGTTGTTCGACATTTCTGCAGTCATCACGATGAACAGATACACCGCTGCCGCGAGTAACAAACCCGATGATTTTGTCGCCCGGAACCGGCGTGCAGCATCTGGCTAGTTTGGCCATTACGTCGGAGTCTCCCCTGACTAATACGCCGGCTGAACCTTGACGACCGTTGTTTGCCGAACGCGGCTTTGTGGGAAGTTCGAATACTGCCTCGGCCGCATCAGAGTCGGTGGCAAGCGACGCAGCGAGCTTCTCAACCACCTGTTGTGCCGAAACGTGATTCTCACCAACAGCAGCGAACAGCGACTCGACATCGGTGAGCTTCAAGTCTTGAGCTAGAGATAGCAGGGATTCACCTGACATCATTTTCTGCAGCGGCAGGTTGTGCTTTCGCAGCGCCTTTGCGATCGACTCCTTGCCCTGTTCGATGGCGTCTTCGCGACGCTCGGCACTAAACCACTGCTTGATCTTCGCTCGTGCTCTTGGCGACTTGGTAAACGAAAGCCAGTCCTTCGAAGGCCCCGCATCAACAGACTTGCTTGTGAAAATCTCAACCACATCACCTGAATTCAAGGGAGTCTCGAGCGGAACGAGTCGACCGTTAACCTTGGCCCCCATAGTTCGGTGACCAACATCGGTGTGCACCGCGTAGGCGAAATCGACCGGCGTAGCTCCTCCCGTGAGGCCGATGACCTTACCTTTTGGCGTGAAGACGTAAACCTCTTTCGCGCCGATTTCGAATCGCAGCGAGTCGAGAAACTCGCTCGGATCCTGAGTCTCGGCCTGCCAGTCAGTCAGGTGCTTTAGCCAGGTTAAATCTTCATCGGCAACTTCAGATGTCTTGCCCGACTGCTCCTTGTACTTCCAGTGCGCTGCAACACCATACTCGGCTCGCTGGTGCATCTCCTGCGTGCGAATCTGAATCTCTACTGTTCTACCTTTTGGGCCGATTACGGTGGTGTGCAGCGATTGGTAAAGGTTGAACTTTGGCATCGCAATGTAATCCTTGAAGCGCCCAGGAACCGGGTTCCAGCGAGCGTGAATAGCTCCAAGAACGGCGTAGCAGTCACGAATAGAACTAACTAGAACACGGATACCCACAAGGTCGTAGATGTCATCAAACTCGCGACCGCGAACCACCATCTTCTGGTAAATCGAATAGAACTGCTTTGGCCTGCCGGCCACACTTCCCTTGATTTTGTTCTCGCGAAGATCTTCGTCTATTTCACTCAGAATCGAAGCTATAAATTCCTCGCGCTGGGGTGCACGCTGTGCAACGAGATTGACGATTTCCTCGTAAACCTTCGGGTAGAGCACTGAAAATGAAATGTCTTCGAGTTCCCACTTGATAGTGCTTATGCCGAGACGATGTGCGAGAGGAGCATAAATCTCAAGCGTTTCCTGGGCCTTTCGCCTTGCCTGCTCGGCTGGAACGAACCCCCAGGTGCGCGCGTTGTGAAGGCGGTCTGCAAGTTTGATCACAAGAACACGAATGTCCTTCGACATGGCAACAACCATCTTGCGAACGGTTTCGGCCTGCGCGTGATCGCCAAACTTTACCTTGTCGAGTTTCGTGACTCCATCGACCAGCATCGCTACTTCGGGCCCGAAGTCTTTCTCGAGTTGCTGCAGCGAATATTCGGTGTCTTCAACGGTGTCGTGAAGCAGCGCGGCAGCGAGAGTTATCGGGCCAATGCCCAGCTCCGCGAGAATCTGAGTTACGGCAAGAGGATGGGTTATGTATGGCTCGCCACTCTTGCGCAACTGTTCGCGATGTGCGAGTTCGGCGGCCACGAATGCCCGTTCAATAATCGAAACATCACTTTTGGGGTGATTCAGCTTGGCAAGCCGGGTGATTTCGCCGAGCGCGGCCGTGTAGGCACCGTGCTTCGAAAACAGCCTCGGAAGCATGCCCTTTAGGCTGCCGATGCTTGTCGTCGGGGTTGGATCGCTCACGACTTACTCCTATGACTAGGAAACAAGCCTAACGACTAGCGAGAACTTTCTTAGCCGCCTCTGCGTACTTCTTCTCGCCCTCGCGCATGTGCGAGTAAACGGGCGCTGCGATGAAGATAGGCGAGTGTGTTCCGACGAGC
>CAZSRJ010000071.1:0-4611 GCA_964609235.1 uncultured Rhodoluna sp. | reverse complement strand
GCCCCAGTTGCTTTCTGTTGAAGCGTGGGGCGGGGCAACCTACGACGTGGCACTGCGTTTTCTCGGCGAAGACCCGTGGGAGCGGCTAGAAGCGCTTCGATCGGCAATGCCAAACATTTGTCTGCAGATGCTGCTTCGCGGCAGAAACACCGTTGGATACACGCCTTACCCGCAAGAAGTTACAGAAGCATTCGTTAAAGAAGCAGTGGTTGCGGGAATCGATATTTTCAGAATTTTCGATGCGCTTAACGATGTCGAGCAGATGCGTCCGGCGATTGAGGCCGTGCTGAGAACCGAGACCGCGATTGCCGAAGTCGGATTGTGCTACACGGCAGACCTGCTTGATCCAAGAGAAACGCTCTACACACTCGATTACTACCTCGAACTTGCAGAGAAAATCGTTGCCGCCGGTGCTCACATAATCGCAATCAAAGACATGGCGGCGGACAGTTAGCAACGCTAATGGCCGCAATCAATTTTGGCGTCGACGCGGTTGATGTCGCATCAGCTCCGATGGCCGGCACCACCTCGCAACCATCTGCATCTGCGCTGATTGCGGCACTTGAAAACACAGAGCGAGACGCGGGAATCTCCCTTAGTGCAGTGACAGCGCTCGAGCCCTACTGGCAAGCGGTTCGCAGTGTCTATGCACCTTTCGAATCTGGATTACCCGGACCAACCGGCCGTGTTTATCAGCACGAGATTCCAGGTGGTCAACTTTCTAACCTGCGCCAACAGGCGATTGCGCTCGGTCTTGGCGATCAGTTTGAAAAGGTCGAAGACATGTATGCCGCGGCCAATCGCATTTTGGGTCGACCAACCAAGGTGACGCCGTCGTCAAAGGTTGTCGGTGACCTTGCTCTTCATCTGGTTGCGGTAGGAGCAGACCCCGACGACTTCGCGGCCAACCCGCAGAATTACGATGTGCCAGACAGTGTTGTCGGTTTTATGGCCGGAGAGCTTGGCGACCTACCGGGCGGATGGCCCGAACCGTTTAGAACCAAGGTGCTTCAGGGCAAGAACGTCAAGTTTGGCGTAACGGCACTTAGCAGCGATGACCTCGAGGCGCTGAACTCGTCGGATAGCGCGCTAAAGCGCTCAACTCTCAACCGGTTGCTCTTTGCAGGCCCCACCGCAGAGTTCACGAAGTTCAGAGAGACCTACGGTCGCCTTGATCAGGTCGACACCGTTGATTATCTCTACGGTCTCGAACAAGGCGCAGAGCACGTCGTGGAGATTTCGAAGGGTGTGCAACTTTACGTCGGTCTCGAAGCAATCGGTTCTCCCGATGGCAAGGGTTTCAGAACCGTGATGACTACACTCAACGGGCAGCTGCGACCGATAAACGTGCGCGATCGAAAAATTGCGGCCGACGTTGTTCAGGCAGAGAAAGCTGATTCGACAAACACGGGTCACGTTGCAGCGCCGTTCGCCGGCGTGGTTACGCTGCAAACCGTCGAAGGTGCAAGGGTCGAAATTGGTCAGCCGGTTGCGACAATTGAGGCCATGAAGATGGAGGCATCAATCACCGCTAGTGCCGCTGGAGTTGTTCGCCGCTTAGCAATTGGTCGAACCCAGGCGGTCGAGGCCGGAGACCTGATACTTGTTGTTGAGTCTGACAGAGGCTGAATCACTGGTAAACTCGGGGGAGTTGTCGCGTTAGCGAACATTTGTTGGCATAGGAGCATCGGTTTTGGCGATTTGGGATAAGAAACCAGAAGATGACGACTTTCTAGCCCCACGTGCGGCAGCCGACCAGTCGGCAGAAGAGAACGAGATTCAAACTCATGCGCTTGCCGAGCTGGCAGTCGATTCGGGCATCATCGATGTAACCCCGAGCACCCAATCTGTGCAGATAGTCACCGAAGATGAGCGCACGGCTCGCATTGTTTCTCCAACCACAGAACCGACAAGTGACACCGGTCCAATTTCAAGACGCTCAAACTACTCTCGACGCGACTCTCTTCGCGGTGAAACCTTCGACCAGCCAGAACCGGCTGCCATGCTCACCGCAGATCGACTCATCGACACAAGTTCACGAAACCGTCCGGCACCCGAGAGTGGCTTTAGAAGATTCATTTACTTCATTTCGCTCAAAACCATCAATCTTGGTGATTCGCTCAAAGTTCGCGAACGCAAAGCTCTCGACCTAAGAATCGGCGCTCAGTTAGACGGCGGAGCCAAGTTCGTTCCGGTGCTAACCCGCAAGGGTGGTGTTGGCAAAACCACCGTATCTACCCTGTTGGGCATGGCCCTGGCTCTGGTGCGCGAAGACCGAGTGATTGCAATCGATGCCAACCCTGACCGCGGAACCCTTGCTGAGCGAATCAGCAAGTCAACCCGATTCACGGTTAGAGATGTCGTGAATCGTGCAGCGGCAATCGACGGCTTCACAGACTTCAGCACAATGGTGTCGCGCGACATAACTCGTCTCGATGTGCTCGCATCAGACAGCGACCCAATGCTCTCAGAGGCGTTCAACGAGGGTGATTACAACGTTGTCGCAGACATGGCGGCGCGCTACTACTCAATCGTGCTAACCGACTGCGGAACCGGAATCGTGCACTCGGTCATGCGGCCCACCCTGCAGAGAGCCAATGGGCTCGTGATTGTTTCGGGCGGCTCTGTCGACGAGGCGAGACTTGCATCTGAGACGCTCACCTGGCTTGAGGCCAACGGCTACGGAGATCTAGTTCGCAACGCGGTGGTTGCGCTAAACACCGCAACCCAGGCAACCCAGCTCGTGAAACTCGACGAAATCGAGCAGCACTTTAAGACTCGTGTTCGTGCCGTAGTTAAGATTCCTTATGACGAGGCACTGGCTGCCGGTTCGGTGATCAAGTTCACCGAACTCAAAAAAGGAACTCAGCAAGCGGCGCGCGAGTTGGCGGCTTTGGTGGTCGACGGTCTAAACAACCCGCGCATCTAGCCATGGCGGTGCGACAGATCAGGCTCTTCGGAGACCCCGTGCTAAAAACACCCTGCGACCCGATCACCGATTTTAATCAAGACTTGATTGCACTGGTTGATGACCTCCTAGATACCACCTCGGTTGCCGGCAGGGCCGGTGTCGCGGCTCCACAGATTGGGGTCAATCTTCGAGCATTTAGTTTTCACGTCGACAAGCAACTCGGTTATGTCTTGAACCCCACACTCGCCGAAGTTTCGGGGGAGTTGCGGCTTGTCGAAGAGGGGTGTCTCTCGGTGCCGGGTTTATGGCACAAGACTCCGCGCCACGAGTGGGCTCGGGTGACGGGTTTCGACAAAAACGGCGACGCGATTGAGGTTAGTGGTTCGGGCTTGCTTGCCCAAGCACTTCAGCACGAGTGCGATCATCTAGATGGCATGCTCTACCTCGACCGGCTTGAGGCCGAAGAGCGAAAGCTCGCTATGCGAGAAGTTCGAAACTCAGACTGGTTCTTGAAGAACTAAGCCTTCTCTTCGTATAGCTCGTCTACCGCCCAGGCGAAGTCTTTCATGACAACGCTTCTCTTCAGTTTCAGGCTCGGGGTTAGGTGACCTGAGCTCTCGGTAAGTTCGCTTCCGATAATCACGAATTTTCTAATTGACTCTGCCCGAGAAACCAACTTGTTTGCCTCGTCAATTGCCGACTGGATGGCAGCAATGACCAGTGGAGACTTTGCGGCATCTGCAACCGACATGGTGTTTTCGCCTCCGTGGTTGGCTAGCCAAATAGGAAGCATCTCGGAGTCGAGCGAAATCATGGCCGCGATGAATGGCTTGTTGTCGCCAATCACAACTACCTGACCGATTAGCGGGTTAGCTCTAAGTGGATCTTCGAGAACTGCTGGTGCAACGTTCTTTCCGCCTGCGGTAACAATCAACTCTTTTTTGCGGCCGGTGATGCTCAGTAGCCCATCTTCGTCGAGTGAACCAATGTCGCCGGTTGCAAACCATTCGCCATCCATGACCTCTGCAGTGGCGGCTTCGTTGCGCCAGTATCCGCGCATGATGTTGTTTCCGCGAAGCCAGATTTCACCATCGTCTGCGATTTTCACACCGGTGCCTGGCAGCGGAGTGCCGACTTTACCAATCTTGATGTGCGCCGGGCGAGAAATTGTCGCCGGGGCAGTTGTCTCGGTAAGGCCATAACCCTCGAGAACAATCACGCCGAGCGCTCTGAAGAAGTGACCGAGACGCGCTCCAAGCGGTGCGCCGCCAGAAATTGCGTACTGAAGGTTACCGCCCATGGCAGCTCGAATCTTCTTGTAGACCAACTTGTCGAAAACGAAGTGCTGAAGCTTGAGCTTTAGGCTAGGGCCGCCGTTGTCTAGTGATTCAGACCAGGCAACAGCGACGTTAGCGGCCTTTCTGAAAATGTCACCCTTGCCACCGGCTTCGGCCTTTTGCTCGGCGCCGTTGTATACCTTTTCGAATACACGAGGAACCGCGAGCAAAAACTCGGGCTTAAACGCTGCAAGAGCTTTCGCAACATTTCGCGGATCAGCCTCGTGCGTCACCTTGATTCCACCGGCTACGCAGAGAACCTCAACGAATCGTGCGAACACGTGAGCCAGTGGCAAGAACAGCACAGTGCTTCTGCCTTCGACGAGCACGTCTGGCAAATCTTTGCGGGCATTCTGACTCAGC
>CAZSRJ010000070.1:0-4647 GCA_964609235.1 uncultured Rhodoluna sp. | reverse complement strand
GTTATTGCTAACCGTTTATTTGTAGCGATAGATAATGCGGCCACGAGTCAGGTCGTAAGTGCTCAGTTCTACAATCACGCGATCCTCTGGGAGAATGCGAATGTAGTGCTGGCGCATCTTTCCTGAGATGTGTGCCAAGACTTTGTGACCATTGTCGAGCTCTACTCTGAACATTGCGTTCGGAAGAGCTTCAACTACACTGCCCTCGATTTCGATGACACCGTCTTTGTTGGCCATAAATCCTTTATCTACTAGCTTTTGGCATAACGAACGCACGAAAACTTGACACAAATTTGTGTGGGATGACGTGCAGAAACACCGACTCTCAATCCTATGCCTTATTGCAGGTAATTGCTAGTCTTCAGCCCGATTTTCTGGGCTCTCGGCCGAAAAAGTGCTAGGCGGCAGAAATTGGTGCTGGAACTATGCCAAACGGTGCTAATCCGGCCACTCCGCCGTCTTCTGCGGTCAAAACCCAGATTCCGCCCTCGTGAACGGCAACCGTGTGCTCCCAGTGGGCGGCATCCGAGCCATCTTTGCTCGAAACTGTCCAGCCGTCGGCCAAAACCTTGACCTGGTCAGATCCCCCGGTGACCATTGGCTCGATTGCCACAACCAGCCCAGGCAAAACCCTAGGCCCTTTGTCGCGGGTCTTGTAGTTGAAAACCGGCGGCTCCTCGTGCATTGTGCGGCCGATGCCGTGACCGATGTAATCCTCGAGAATTCCGTATTCGCGACCGTGCTCTTCGCTCTTTTCGGCGATGTAGGCCTCGATGGCCGTGCCCACCTCGTTTAGGTATTTCGCGTTAGCGAGGGCCGCGATGCCAACCCAGAGCGAACCCTCGGTTACGTCGCTGAGCTGCTGACGCGAAGCCACCAATTTGGCGTCTGCTTCACCCGGAACAATAAGCGAAAAGGCGCTGTCGCCGTTCCACTCGTTTTTCTCGGCGCCGCAGTCGATCGAGAGAATGTCACCGGCGACCAGAACTCGGTCGGCACGTGGAATTCCGTGAACAATTTCGTCGTTGATTGATGAACAGATTGTGTGCACGTAGCCGTCTACCAGCTGAAAGTTTGAGCGCGCGCCGTGGCTGCGAATTGTGGCGTCGGCAATTGTGTCGAGCTCGAGAGTCGAAACACCCGGCTTAGCTGCGTCGCGAACGGCGTTTAGCGCCTTGCGAGTGATTAGGCCCGCCTCGCGCATTAGCAAAAGTTGCGCGTTGGTTTTTTGGGTGTATTCGGCGCGTGACATGGTTGTTTGCTATTACTTGGTGATGCCGCGCGCTGCGAGAGCTTCGACGATGCGGTTGGTGACTTCTGCAACTTCTCCGAGGCCGTCGACGGTGACAACCAAATTGCGGGCCGCGTAGACCGAGATCAGCGGAGCGGTTTGCTCTTCGTAAACGTCGAGGCGGTGACGAATGACTTCTTCGGTGTCATCGGCACGACCCTGTTCAACGGCGCGGTTCAAAAGACGTCGAACAACTTCGTCGACATCGGCGCTGAGCATTACAACTGCGTCAAGGTGCTGTGCTTTTTCAGCAAGGATGTCGTCTAGCTCGGCAACCTGATCTGCGGTGCGAGGGTATCCGTCTAGCAGAAAACCGTCTGCGGCATCTGCCTGGGCAAGGCGGTCGCGAACCAGGTCATTGGTGAGTGAGTCTGGAACATACTCGCCGCGATCCATGAAAGCCTTGGCTTGCTTGCCCAACTCGGTCTCGTTCTTCACGTTGTGACGAAAGATGTCACCCGTTGAAATTGCGGGAATGCCGAAAGTCTCAGATAGACGTTGGGCCTGGGTGCCCTTGCCGGCACCTGGGGTGCCGATCAAGAGAAGCCGGGTCACTTTAGAAGGCCCTCGTAATTGCGCTGCTGCATCTGCGCGTTAATCTGCTTCACGGTTTCAAGACCCACACCAACGATGATCAAGATTGAGGTTCCGCCGAATGGGAAGTTTTGGTTTGCACCAACCAGCGTGAACGCAATCAGAGGAATCATCGCGATGAGACCAAGGTAAATGGCTCCGGCGAAGGTGATGCGGCTCAAAACATACTCGAGGAAGTCTGTGGTCGGGCGACCGGCACGAATGCCAGGAATGAATCCACCGTAGTTCTTCATGTTGTTGCTGACCTCTTCAGGGTTGAAGGTGATCGCTACATAGAAGTATGTGAAGCCAAAGATCAACAAGAAGTAGAGCGACATGTATAGCGGGTTGTCGCCCTGGGTTAGGTAGTTCGAGACCCAGGTAACCCAGTCTTGAACCTTTCCGTTCTCGTCTGGCTGGTTGAACTGCGCAATAAGAGCAGGAAGGTAAAGCAAGCTCGAGGCGAAGATAACCGGAACAACACCGGCCATGTTTACCTTGATTGGAATGTAGGTGCTCTGACCGCCATACTCGCGACGACCAACCACGCGCTTTGCATACTGCACTGGCACGCGGCGCTGAGACTGCTCAACCAAGATAACTAGCAACACGATTAGCACACCGACACCGATAACAACGAGAAGAGTCTCGATGCTTCTGGTCTCAGCGATTGTGATCAATGAAGCTGGGAAGGTTGCTGCGATTGAGGTGAAGATAAGCAATGACATTCCATTGCCAACGCCGCGCTCGGTTAGAAGCTCACCCATCCACATGATCAAACCGGTTCCTGCGGTCATGGTTAGAACCATCAGGATGATTGCGATCGGTGAAGTGTCGGTAAGAATCTGGCTGGTGCAGCTTGCACCAAACAATGCGCCCTGGCGAGCAACCGCAATCAAAGTGGTCGACTGCAAGATTGCAAGAGCGATGGTTAGGTAACGGGTGTACTGGGTTAGCTGAGCCTGGCCCGACTGTCCCTCTTTGTGCAGTGCCTCAAAACGCGGGATGACCACGCGCAAGAGCTGCGTGATGATCGAAGCCGTGATGTAAGGCATGATTCCAAGAGCAAAAACAGAAAGCTGAAGCAACGCGCCACCACTGAACAGGTTCACTAGTTCATAGAGACCAGAGGTGCTCTGGGTAGCCTGAAGACACTGCTGCACATTGCCATAGTTCACGAATGGGGCAGGAATGAACGAGCCCAGACGGAAAATGCCAACAATGAACAGGGTGAACAACAGTTTTCTTCGCAGATCCGGAGTGCGGAACGCACGAATAACAGCGCTAAACAACAGCTGGCCTCCTGGCTAGTAGAGCTCGGTGATTACTCGTTGACCGAGCCACCAGCTGCGACAATCTTCTCGGCTGCTGAGCGCGAGACCTTGTCGACAGTGATGTTCAGTTTAACTGAGATGTCGCCGTTACCGAGAACCTTTACAGGCTCGTTCTTGCGAACCATGCCCTTTGCAACCAAGTCAGCCTTGGTAATGGTGCCGCCCTTAGGGAACATCTCTGCTAGAGCCTCAACGTTGACTACCTGGTACTCAATGCGGAACGGGTTCTTGAAGCCACGAAGCTTAGGGGTGCGCATTACGAGACGAACACCACCACCCTCGAAGCCTGGGCGAACCTGGTAACGAGCCTTTGTACCCTTGGTACCACGGCCACCGGTCTTACCCTTTGAACCCTCACCACGACCAACGCGGGTGCGCTCTTTCTTCGAGCCTGGCGCTGGGCGCAGGTGGTGAAGCTTAAGAACGGTCACCTTCTCTTTTGGCTCGGCTGGCTTCTTTGCAGCTGGCTTTGCAGCAGCCTTGGCAGCAGGCTTCTCGGCCTTTGCCTCAGCGGCAGCCTTTGGCGCAGCCGCCTTAGGAGCGGCAGCCTTCTTCTCGGCAGCAGGCGTAGCAGCGGCCTTTGCGGCAGCTGGCTTCTTTGCTGGAGTTGACTTCTCTTCGGCCATTAGTTGATCTCCTCAACCTTTACGAGGTGAGCCACGGTGCGAACCATGCCGCGCAGAGAGCTCGAGTCTTCTTTGACGACAATGTCGCCAATTCTCTTGAGCCCTAGTGTGCGCATGGTTTCACGCTGATTTGGCTTGCCACCAATTTCACTCTTGATTTGGGTAACTTTTAGACGCACGGCCATTAGACACCTGCCTTGTTCTGCTCACGAAGTAGACCGGCTGGTACTACCTCACTGATAGTCAAGCCACGGCGAGCTGCAACAGCAGCTGGCTCTTCTAGCTGACGCAAAGCGGCAACTGTGGCGTGAACGATGTTGATGGTGTTCGATGATC
Organism: uncultured Rhodoluna sp.; assembly: GCA_964609235.1. GTDB lineage: Bacteria > Actinomycetota > Actinomycetes > Actinomycetales > Microbacteriaceae > Rhodoluna. The sequence continues at coordinate 487 of CAZSRJ010000070.1, read as the reverse complement.
CGAGTGACTTGCTCAGAACGTCGTTGATGCCGGCGCACTCGAGTACTGCACGAACTGGACCACCGGCGATAACTCCGGTTCCGGCAGATGCTGGGCGAAGAAGCACTACACCAGCAGCGGCCTCGCCCTGAACAGGGTGAGGAATCGTGCTGTTTACGCGTGGAACGCGGAAGAAGTTCTTCTTTGCCTCTTCGACACCCTTAGCAATTGCCGACGGAACTTCTTTCGATTTTCCGTAACCAACGCCAACTAGACCGTTGCCGTCGCCGACAACTACTAGTGCGGTGAAGCTGAAGCGACGACCACCCTTGACCACCTTTGAAACGCGGTTGATTGTTACAACGCGCTCAAGAAACTGGCTCTTGTTCTCTTCGCGATCGCGACGCTCACCACGAGGTGCGCGCTCACGGCCGCCGCGACGAGCTTCGCGCTCGTTTGCGTCGACAGCTGGTGCGCCCTTGTCGTTTGCTGCGGCAGTTGCCTTTCC
>CAZSRJ010000069.1:0-4674 GCA_964609235.1 uncultured Rhodoluna sp. | reverse complement strand
CTCAACCATTGCAATCAGGGCGTTTAGAAGCAAGTTCGATCACTAGAGATGCCGGCTACAACGATGGTTGGGCTAGTGCTTCCGGCCGGAAACGCCTCGGCCAGAACCTGCTGGCCCACTACGGCCTCGGGGGTCTTCAAGAAGCGGTCGGTTGAAGCCAGGCCAACCTGAACCCCGCTAACTCCCGAAGCGAGACCGCCGAGAATCAGAACCCCGAGAATCGAAACGGCCACCGGACGCTTGCTAACGCCTTTGGCCAACTTGGCCCAAAGGCCGCTGTCGCTCTTATTGATGCCGCCAAACTTTGGAACGAATGGCCAGAAGAGACCTCGTCCAAAAACGACCAACGCCGCAGGCAAAACACCGAGTGCGGCAACCATTGCAATTACGATTCCAACCGCGCAGGTGAGCCCTAGAGCTCGGTTGCCCGCAAGATCTGCAAACGTGAGAGTTAGCAGTGCAAGAGTCACCGTTGAACCTGACGCGATGATTGCCGGGCCTGCACCCCGCACGGCTTTAGCCATGGCAAAGTGTCTATCTTCGTGCAGAAGCAGTTCTTCGCGATATCTCGCGATTAGCAGCAGCGCATAGTTTGTTCCGGCACCAAACACCAAGACCGAAAGAATTCCTGTTACCGAACCGTCAGGCGTAATTCCAAACAGCGCAGCAACCTGGCGAGCCAATTGCCCTGCCATTCCATCTGCAACACCAACCACAAGAAGCGGAACAAGCCACAAAGTTGGTGAGCGATATGTGATCAATAGCAAGACGGCAACAATGATTACGGTTGAGAGCAAGAGTGTGAAGTCTGCACCCGCGAAAACACCCGACAGGTCTGCCGAGAATCCCTCTGGCCCGGTTACATAAACCTCAAGCCCTGCTGGTGCATCTTCTTTCGCTAATTCACGAAGTTCTTCAACACGCGTTGCAATTTCCTCTGTGGCCTCGGTTTTTTCCATCGGCACAGTGATTACCGCAGTCGTTGAATCTTCGGAGATGGCAGCAGGCGGAACGAACTTTGAGCCATTCAGTTCAAGATTGCTAAACTCAACAAACTTCTCGTTTGCACCACCAACCAGCATCTGAGCCATCGGGTCAAAGCTGCCTTGCAACCAGCTAACTTGCTCGTCGGTTAGCTTGCTGTCAGCCGCATAGACAATGACCGCAGCGGTTGAATCTGATCCGGGCAAAGTAGAAATGAGTTCATCGACCACGACAGACTCTGTGTCTGCCGGCAAACCGACACCGGGGGTTAGCTCTGTGCTTGCCGCGCGCAACGGCCCGAAGGCGAGAATTGCGAAGATGAGACCTATAAGCAGTGTCACCCAGGCGGTCTTGCGGCCGGTGATGAAGTTGATGAGTGCGTTCATGGTTTACCCCTTGCTGGTCGCTACTGCGCCCAAACAAATCTACTAACGGCAGTGCCGATTAGTGCCGACATGCGGCCGAACTACTCGGGTTGCTGACTATCTTGCTCGGGTAAAGCCTTGCCTGTCGAGGCGTGAGCCGCAGCCCTAGCGCGCTTTCCAGATGGCAGAAGAACCGCGAAAGCGGCAATCACAATCGTCGCTGCACCGGTGACTATCAGCAACAGTTCTACCGAGACCACATCGGCTAGTGGGCCAAGCACCGCCATGCCTAGCGGCATCGCAACAGCGATAACAATGCCAACGAATCCGAACACACGCCCCTGTCTTTCGGGCTCAACGGTTTCTTGCAGAAGGGTCATTGCTGAGGTCGAGAAAGCCGGAACTATCAGCCCGATAAAGAAGAACAAGCTGAAGAACAGAATCAGGTTGGTTGTGAAACCCATGACGATTGCCAAAACTCCGAATGCTACAGAAGTTGCGATTATCGTGCCGATTCGGTCGAGTTTGTTTGCCAAGACGGCGATCAACGCACCACCGATAGCCATGCCGACACCAAAAGAGAGTTCAAGTACTGTCAGTTTCCAAATTTCTGTTCCGAAGTTTCTAACTAGCATCAACGGCGAAAGATTCGAAGGTGCAACAATCAGCAGAAAGACGATTGCGAAAATGGCCATGACCCAGCGCACCAATTGGTGGGTGAAGATGTAGTTCATTCCCTCTTTTAGGTCGGCAAAGTATGAAGGCTTGTCAACACTTGCCGCGCGTGCGAGGGTCGGCACGGCAACGGTTGCAAGAAGAGATAGTCCAATGACTGCCGTCACAACGTCGATAAACAGAATGCCAACTAGCGACATGCTCGCGTAAACCGCAGCCGCGGCAACGGGTGCAAGAAGCATGAGCGAAGACTGCACGCTGCTGTTGATGCCGTTCACCCGCATTAGTTTTTCGGTTGGCACAATTTGTGGCAGCAGAGCCGAGATCGCTGGGCTTTGAACTCCGGCACCGAAAGAGCGCACCGCCATTACCGCAAAGATCAGCCACAAGTCGTCAACGCCAGAGAGCATGAGTAGAGCCAAACCGAAAGTGGCTAAAGCGATGCCAGAGTCTGCAACGATAATCATGATTTTGCGGTTTACCCGGTCTGCCCAAACGCCAGCAAAAATCGAAACGATTGCCTGAGGCAAGAACCCGAACACGGCGGCCAACGCAAGCACAGTGCCTGACTTGGTGGTCAGTGTTAGGTGCCACATCATTGCGTATTGAACGAGAAACGAACCAAAAGTAGAAATTGTTTGTCCGACCAAGAAGACGGTTACGCGCTTTTTCCATCCCGCGTATTCTGCGGTTTCTGTCGCTTTGGCCAATGAATCTTCAGACATTTGATTCCTCTTTTAGTGAATGCAAAAACCCACTCGTGGAGGAGTGGGTTTTCGTGGCTAGTGAGGGATTCGAACCCCCGAAGTCGATGACGGCTGATTTACAGTCAGATCCCTTTGGCCGCTTGGGTAACTAGCCTTGCTTGAAACAACTTCACTAGATTACCCGAAAGTCACGCGCGAACCAAGTGAGTTGCGATTGTCAGCGGCTCAGAGTCGAATCCAAACGGTTTGGTCTTGCTCTAGTTCGCCTTCAATCGTTAGATCGTGCTGAGTGGTTGCGAGAATTTCTCCAGCGGGAACCACGACCGGCTTTTTGCCAAAGTTGCTAAGCACCAAAACACCGCTGTTGATGTATGCGAGAGTTTCGTTTCCATCTTGGAATTCGGCTGCCCACCTGAAATCTCCAGCACCGAGTTGCAAATCCTTGCGAACTTTGAGTAGTCGCTTGTAGAGCTCAAGAGTTGAGCCGGCAACACCCTGTTGCTCGCTGCGTGCATAGCGCTTGTAGCTCGCTGGCTGTGGCAACCAAGATTTTCCGGTCGGAGAGAATCCGTTCGACTCGTTGACGCCGGCTTCCCACGGAAGCGGAACGCGGCAACCATCGCGACCCACGCGCTCACCTTTTGTTCTAAAGAAAGTTGGGTCTTCGCGAAACTGCTCTTCGAGAGTCGTGTGCTCTGGCAAACCGAGTTCTTCGCCTTGGTAGATATAAGCACCGCCCGGCAAGGCGAGCATGAATGCCGAGGCCGCGCGACCTCGGCGCTGACCCAGTGCTTCGTCGGGCTGCGGTGACTTCGGGCCAATGCCATCACCCTGTTTTGGAACCTTGTCGTAACCCATGCGAGTCACGTGACGAATTACGTCGTGGTTCGAAAGCACCCAAGTTGAAGGTGCGCCAACACCACCGAATGCATCGAATGATTCGTTGATGGTCTTAATCAAGCGCTCTTTGTTCCAAGGCGTCTCGAGATATCCGAAGTTAAAGGTTTGGTGATACTCATCGTGGCGAACCCAAGTAGCCATGCGCGGCAACGGCATTACCCAAGCTTCGCCACACATAACTCGATCGTCATATTCATCAAGGATGTTTCTGAAGCGACGGTTAATCTCGTGAACTTCAGGTTGACCCCAGAACGGATTCTTTTCTTCGAGTTCTGCGATTGACATATCCTCTTCAGACTTCGCGCCACCCATGTGTGAGTCGGCAACAGCAACGTTGGGCAATCCGGCGCGCTTAATCATTCCGTGCGCAACGTCGATTCTGAAACCTGCTGCACCGCGGTCGAGCCAAAAGCGCAACACGTCGTCAAACATTTCACGAACTTTTTCATTGTCCCAATTCAAGTCAGGCTGTGAAGAGTCAAAAATGTGCAGGTACCACTGACCAGGCTCACCGTTTGGCTCGGTAATGCGAGTCCACGCGTTGCCACCGAAAACCGACTGCCAGTTGTTCGGGGGAAGTTCGCCGTTCTTGCCGAGACCGTCGCGGAACATGTACATCTCGCGCTCGGGTGATCCGGGTGCAGCCTTCAGTGCAGCCTTAAAGAATTCGTGCTCGCTTGATGAGTGGTTAGGAACAAGGTCGACGATGATTCGAATGCCATGCTTCTTTGCTTCGGCAACGAGGTTGTCAAAGTCATCGAGAGTTCCGAACAGCGGGTCGATGTCTTTGTAATCGCTCACGTCGTAGCCGGCATCCTTCTGCGGCGACTTAAAGAACGGTGAGCACCAGATCGCATCGATGTTCAATTCGGCCAAGGCAGGCAGCCGGTTGGTGATTCCCTGCAGGTCACCCATACCGTCGCCGTTGCCATCGGCAAAGCTTCGAGGGTAAATCTGATAGATAACGCTTGAGCGCCACCATTCAGGGTTTTCGGCGGTCTGATACAAAATAGGCGATTTAGACATGGCATCTAACCTATTCC
>CAZSRJ010000068.1:0-4794 GCA_964609235.1 uncultured Rhodoluna sp. | reverse complement strand
AACACGAAGGTTTCTGGTTCCTTTGTTCTAGGTTCGAGTCCTGGTATCCCAGCAAATGTCTTAAACCCCCGAATTTCGGGGGTTTTTGCTTTCTCGGCTTTAGTCTGGGGTCATGCAAACCGCAGCGATAATCATGGCCATCGTTCAGATCGTGGTGGCCCTATTTCAACTGGCCCTAGTTCTTGGCGCCCCAATGGGCGAGTATGCCTTCGGCGGGCAAAACACCGGCAAGTTGCCGACGCGCTATCGGGTGGCCAGCGCCTTTTCTTTCGCAACCCTTATCGCGCTAAGTGGGCACTACTTCGCTCAGGCGGGGGTGTTAACTCCCGTGCTACCGGCCGAACCAAACTCTTGGGTCAACTGGTTGCTGGTTGGCTTCTTCGCGGTTGGGCTCGTGATGAACTCAATCTCGCGTAGCAAAAAAGAGCGTCAGATGTGGGTGCCGGTTTTGCTGCTATCGGTGGTGCTGGCCGTCGTCGTGGCGTTGGGCTAAGGCCTACTTCTAAATCAAACCTCGGTTGAGTCGCCAGGCTCTAGGTGCTCGAAGGTGCCGCCGTGTTTTTCGGTAAACATTTTGATACGGCCGTTATACATTTTGTGGCCCTCTTCGCTGAGGTGAATGTTGTGACTGCCAAAAGATCTAGCTGGCCGAACCTCGTCGACAAAATCGATAATCTCTGAAACCTTGGCCCAAGGCGCGCTCGCGGGGCAAGCGAGAAGTGCAACTGGTCGGTCTGGTCGGGTGAAGCTGTCGCCTGGGTAATACAAAAGATCATTCACCATCACGCCGCAGTTTTGAATCAACGGGATGCTGTGGTGTATCTCTTTGTGCATGTCGCCAAAGAATTCGAAAGTGAATTCGCCAACCACGTGATAGTCGCCGTGGTGAACCGAGGTCACCGCAAACTGAGGTCGCGATTCGGCAAGGCGTTTGCGCACGTCGTCGGTGCCGAACAGCAGGGCGGTGGGGTTGTCGGCAACGATCTGATCGAGCCGCTCTTCGAAGCAGTGGTCGTCGTGCATGTGTGTCATCACGACTGCGCGCACGTTGCTGAGACCAGAGAGTGGGCGTGTGTATGAGCCCGGATCAATCACGGAAACATCGCGGCCCTGTTCAAGAATCAGGGTGGCGTGCTCGAGTTTGGTGACCTTCATGGTTTCGAACTTACAGCTTGGCGAGCAGTTCTTTCATGTATGCAATCTCGTCGGTCTGTGAATCGTCGATTGAGTGACCTAGCGTGTGGGCGTCTTCGTTCTTCGAGCCGGTCACCATCTTGGTCATTTCAACCGCACCCTCGTGATGCAGAATCATGCCCTCTAGAAAGAGTCGATCGAATTCGACACCCGAGGCATTCTTCAGGGCCTGCATCTGGGCGTCGCTGAGCATGCCATCCATGTGGGCGGCGTGACCCATGTCGAGAGAGGCGCCGGCTTTGGTGAGCCAGCCCTTCATGGTCTCAATCTCTGGAGACTGCGCTGCCTTGATCTTGGCGGCCAGGGCAAGAACCTCGGGGTTCTGCGAGCGGGTCTCAGCCAGGGTGCTCATTTCGATGGCCTGCTGGTGGTGCGGAATCATCATTTGGGCAAACATGATGTCGTCGCTCGAGAAGCCAGCGGCCGAAGACTCTGACATGTGTTCGTCGTGACTCATCTCGGATGAACCTGCGGCACAGGCGGTAAGCGAGGCCAGCAGCAGGGCAGTGGCCGCCAAAACTCGGGCTGTTCGGTTGATCATCTTTCGCCTTTCGTGCGCAGTACCCCCTAGGGGTATTATAGACACATGGATGCCGAAATCAAAAAGAGCCTGCAGCACAGACTCAGCATTCTTGAAGGCCAAATTCGAGGTCTCAAGAAAATGGTAGACGACGAGGAATACTGCATGAACATCATCACGCAGTCGCTCGCCGCGCAGAAGGCTCTCGGGGCCGTGAACAAGCTGGTTGCTGAGAACCACATTCAAACCCACATCTCACACATGATGAGCTCGGGAGACGCCGAGAAAATCGCCAAGGCGCAAGAAGAACTTTCGAAAATATACGAACTCAACAACAGAGGAAACCACGGCTGATGTCTGATCACGTTTGCAAAGCCCACTCACCAAACCCGGTCATGTGTGTTTGTGACCACAACCCCGGCGGCGAATGTCACTGCCCGCCTAACGAATGCAAGTGTGACCAGAAGCACCACCTGGTCAACGAAATTCAGCAGGGGCACAACTGCTGCGCCACTGGCGGTTCACACGACCCCGTCGTTGCCGGCAGCGCACACGATCACTCGATGCACGACCACTCAGGTCATGCCGGTCACGATCACTCGGGTCACGATCACTCGGGTCACGATCATTCAGGACACGGTGACTTCAAGAAACAGTTCTGGTGGTCGCTAGTTCTAACTTTGCCAATCATGTATTTCTCGATGACGGTTCACCAGTTACTCGGCTATCCGATGCCGGTGTTCTTCGGCAGCGAATACATCCCAGCGGTTTTGGGTGTGATTTTGTTTTTCACCGGCGGTCGCGTTTTCTTGAAGACCGGATGGCAAGAAATCAAAGCACGCCAACCCGGAATGATGGCGTTGATAGCAATGGCGATCATCGTGGCGTTTGTGTACAGCTCTTTCATCACGATCGTTCAGACCCTCGGCATCGAGTGGGCTGGCATGGATTTCTGGTGGGAGCTAGCCGCACTGATTTCGATTATGTTGCTCGGGCACTGGATCGAAATGAACTCGATTATGCGCGCGCAGAACGCGGTTGGTGAGTTGGCCAAGTTGGTGCCAGACACCGCCGACCTGATTCAGGGCGACGAAGTGAAGCGCGTGGCAACGGCTCTGCTCAAGGTTGGCGACCTGATTCTGGTTCGCCCCGGCAGTGCGGTTGCGGCAGACGGCGAAGTGGTTGATGGTTCGAGCGAGCTCGATGAGTCGATGGTTACCGGTGAGTCTCGTGAGGTTCGCAAGAGCGTTGGCGACTCGGTGGTTGCGGGCACGATTAACGGCTCTAGCGCCAACCTGGGCGAGGGCACGCTCACAGTGCGGGTCACTCGGGTTGGCGGCGACACCATGATTGCCGGCATCATGCGCCTGGTTGCCGAGGCTCAGGCGTCGAAGTCGAAGACCCAGTTGCTCGCCGACCGTGCGGCCTCGTGGCTGTTCTATGTGGCAACTATTGCCGCCGCTCTAACCGCGGTGCTGTGGCCACTGCTGAGCGACCCGACACCCGACTTCGTGCTCGAGCGCGTGGTGACCGTTTTGGTTATCGCCTGCCCGCACGCCCTAGGTTTGGCTATTCCGCTGGTTACCGCAATCAGTTCTAGCAAGGCGGCCAAAAACGGTCTGCTCATTCGCGACCGCAAGTCTTTCGAGGCACTGCGCAACGTAGATGTTGTTGTCTTTGATAAAACCGGAACCCTCACCGAAGGAAAGCGAAACGTTGCCGGCGTTTATTCGATCGAGGGTCGAAACGATTCGGCAGAAATGTTGAAACTCGCAGCTGCGGTTGAGCAATACTCTGAGCACTCTCTCGCACGAGCCATCGTTGCTCACGCGGGTGAAAACGGTGAGTTAGTTGCGAAAGACTTCAGAGTGATTCCGGGCGTTGGGGTTACCGCTCGCATCGGTGCAGACGTGATCACAATTGGTGGCCCGGCTTTGCTGACATCGCGAAATCTTTCGCTGAGCGTGAATGATTTGCTCAAGGCAAACGAAGAGAATGCACTCGGGCGCACTGTTGTCTATGTGCTCAAGGAGTCACAATTGCTCGGATTCATTTCGGTTGGCGATGTAATTCGCGAATCGGCACATCTGGCAGTTGAGCAAATCAAGCGGCTTGGCAAGCAGGTGGTCTTGCTCTCTGGCGATGCGCAAGGAGTGGTTGATTCGGTTGCCAAGAAACTCGGCATCACCGAGGCCTACAGCGAGGTCTTGCCGCACCAGAAGAGTGAGCTGGTGAAGCGTTTGCAGGCCGACGGCAAACGTGTGGCCATGGTCGGTGACGGCATCAATGATGCTCCGGCGCTTGCCCAGGCCGAGGTTGGCTTGGCAATCGGTTCTGGCACAGATGTCGCCATCGAATCGGCCGGCCTTCTGCTCGTCTCGAACGACCCATTAGGTGTTGCCGAGGCGATCAAGTTGAGCCGCCGCACATACTCGAAGATGATTCAGAACCTCATCTGGGGTGCGGGCTACAACGTGGTTGCCATACCGCTGGCCGCCGGTGCCTTCGCGGGCCTCGGCTTCGTGCTTTCGCCGGCCCTAGGAGCAGTGCTAATGTCGCTCTCGACAATCATTGTGGCCGCCAACGCGCAGCTGCTTCGACGCTAATCGAGAGAAAACATGGCCATAGGTCTCATCGTTAACCCAACCGCGGGTCGTGGTTCTGGGCGCGAGAGCCACGGGGTCATCACCGCCGAATTTGAACGGCTAGGCGTTGATGTGCTCGACCTGAGTGCACGCAGCAAAGAAGAAGCCGAAGCAAAGGCGCGAATGGCAATTGCGCATCAACAGATTGAGGCTCTGGTTGTTGCCGGCGGCGACGGCATGGTTCACCTCGGAGTCAATCTGGCCACCGATGCAAAGATTCCGCTTGGCATAATTGCCTGCGGCACCGGAAACGATTCGGCGCGAGCCTTAGGTCTACCGGTTGAAAATGTTGTCTGGGCAACCCAGGTTGCCGCCGATCACATTGGCAGAACTCGAAGCGTCGACGTTGGTCTAGTTGAAAATGATAGGGGCCGGTTCTATTTCTTTGGTTCAATCTCGGCCGCATTCCATGCGATGGTCAACGCTCGAGCAAAC
>CAZSRJ010000067.1:0-4817 GCA_964609235.1 uncultured Rhodoluna sp. | reverse complement strand
GAAGAGTTCGGCATCTGGGTGCTCGGCCTGCATATCTTTGAGGGTGTCTACGGTGTAGGTAGGTCCGTCGCGATCGATATCGACGCGGCTCACATTAAATCTCGGATTCGATGCCGTTGCGATAACGGTCATGAGGTAACGATCCTCAGAGTTGGTTACATCTGGTTTCTGCGGGGGTTCGCCAGTTGGAACAAAAATGACCTGGTCTAGATTTAACGCGGCCGCCACTTCGCTAGCCGCAACCAAGTGCCCGTGGTGAATTGGGTCAAAAGTGCCACCCATTACACCGAGTCGAAGTTTGGTCATAAAAACCTTTATCGCCGAAAGGGCTTAGTGATGAGCCTTTGAGTTGTTGCTCTTGTGGTCGTGGCGGTTGGCTACATCGCGGTAGCTCCAGGTAACCCAGCCCAAGAGCAGAAACACGGCCATGGCAATTACGCCAAAGAAGAAGGCCGGAAACGGAAGCTCAACTGCGTGCTCCGTAGCCTTAGCGAGGAATGTGGTCATTTTTCTCCTTATTACCTGCCTTCAAGACTACCCTAGGCTCGGGTTTGACCCGCTCCGCGAACCAGCCATTTGGTGCTGGTTAGCTCAAGGATGCCCATTGGGCCGCGGGCGTGGAGCTTTTGGGTGGATATTCCGACTTCTGCACCAAATCCGAATTCGCCACCGTCGGTGAACCTGGTCGAAGCATTGACCATAACCGTAGAGGCGTCAACCTCGGCAAGAAAGCGCTCGGCGTTCTCGATGTTCTCGGTGATTATCGACTCGGTGTGCTTGGTTGAGTACTTGGCAATGTGGGCCAGTGCCTCATCGATATTTGCAACTACTCGCACGGCCAGATCGAGGTCGTGATATTCGGCATACCAGTCATCCTCTGTTGCCACCTCGGCCGCCGCATAGAGCTCTCTGGTTTTTTCATCACCGTGAATGACAACTCCGTCTGCCGTCAAACGCTGAAGAACTGCGGGCAAGATTCTGTCAACCGCCTTCTCGTGAATCAAAAGCGTCTCGACGGCATTGCAAACACTAGGTCGCTGAACCTTGGCATTGTGCAGAATCTCAACTGACCAGTCGAGTCGAGCCGTTTCGTCGATAAAAATGTGCACAACGCCATCGCCGGTTTGAATAACCGGAACCGTAGATTCTTGAACGACGGTTTGAATCAGCGAAGCACCACCGCGGGGAATCAAGACGTCAATCAGGCCCACTGCCTTCATCATCGCTTGTGCGCCATCGCGCCCGAACTCGTCGAGAGTGTGAATCGCGTCGGCGTTGAGGTCGGCAAGCCTTAGCGCGTCTTGCAAGAGTTTCACCAAAACCTCGTTGCTGCTTTGCGCATCGCGACCGCCACGCAAAACCACGGCGTTGCCGCTCTTGATCGCCAAGACTGCGATGTCTATCGTTACGTTTGGTCTTGCTTCATAGATGACGCCAATTACACCGAGTGGAACTCGAACCTGGCTGATCTGAAGTGCGTTGGGCAGAGTCATGCCGCGAATCACATTGCCGAGCACATCAGGCAGCGCGCTAACCTTTAGCACCGAATCTGAAATCGCCGCAATGCGCTTGGCATCGAGACGAATGCGATCCATGGTGCTCTTGGTCATGTCGGCGGCCGCACCGCGCTCGAGATCAAGTTGGTTCGCCGCGATTATGTCAGCCGTGCGATCGAGCAAGAGCTTCGCGATGGCCTCAAGTGCACGCGTTCTCTTTGCTGGGGTCGCGTTTGCGAGTGAAAAAGATGCGCCCTTTACCAACGCCATTTTCTCTTGAGCCGTAAGCATCGCTACCCTTTCGCCTCGAACCAGGTGCCAACCGATGCGCCACTTAGCGCGTCGGAAACCAAGTCTGCCGAGGTTAGCAGAACAGAAACTCCGGCCGCCGTGGCGATCTCTGCGGCGGCAACCTTGGTGATTGCTCCCCCGGTGCCAACGCTGCTGCCCGAGCCCGCAATTTCGAATTGCGAAAGATCTTGGCCGAATCGCACCTCTTCGAGCCGAACGGCCCCTGGCTCGCTCGGCGGCTTGTTGTATAGAGCATCGACATCGCTGAGCAAAATCAGGGCATCTGCTTCGACCAGAACCGCAACCAAGGCAGCCAGCCTGTCGTTGTCTCCGAACCTAATCTCGGCGGTCGCCACGGTGTCGTTCTCGTTGACGATTGGAATCGCTCGCAATTCGAGCAGTCGCTGCATGGCACTCTTGGCATTCATGCTGGTCTCTTCGCCCTCGAGGTCTTGCGCGGTGAGCAAAACTTGACCCGCGATGATGTCATAGCGCTCAAGGCTTTCTTGGTAGCGAGCGATGAGCCTGCCCTGACCGATAGAGGCCAGCGCTTGAGAAGTGGCCAGATCGTCTGGCCGTGTCTCGAGACCGAAGAGCGGAATCGCCGTTGCAATAGCGCCGGAAGTTACCAGAATCACTTCTTGCCCAGACTTGTGGGCTGTAGCAAGCGCTGCGACCAGATTCGAAATCTTCGCCACGTTCTTGCCGCTGATCGAAGACGAGCCAACCTTTACAACCACTCGCTTGGCGGTTGCGATTTGAGAACGACTTTGCAGAACCATTAACCCTCGCGCTCGCTTTCGCCCAGACTCTCTTCGAGTTGTGGGTCGGCATCTTTTGAAGTCGGCTTAAAGTCTTCTGGCTTTGACCAAACGCCGGCTTTGCGCTCTCGATCCATTTCAGCACGGATTTCGGCCTTGAGATCCATGCGTTCTTTGTAGCTGGCGCGTCGATCGTTTGTGGTTCTGCGCGGGTTCTGATCGATGCGAATGTCTTCGCCTCGACGACCACCGATGAGCTCACCGGCGCTTGCAATCGAAGGTTCCCAGTCGAAGAGAACGCCCTGGCCGGGGCCGATTACAACTGTTGAGCCAGCAGATGCGCCGGCCTTGAACAACGCCTCTTCGACGCCGATCTTAAACAAGCGGTCGCCGAGGTAACCAACGGCTTCATCGTTTCCAAACTGAGTTTGAGCAACCCAGCGCTCTGGCTTGACACCAAGAATTCTGAAGAATTCACCATCGTGCGAGTTCTCTTTGGTAACAGTGAATTTGCTCTCGTCGCGACGCTGCTGCATGAGGGTGATGCGAGGCAAGACAGGAGCGATTTTCGCCTTGGTCTTGCGTTCTTGCTCAACCAGTTGCGCAAGCGCAAAGTTAAGTTCTCGCAAACCCTCGCGACTTGCGGCCGACACGATGAACACGCGATAGCCACGGGCTTCGAGTTCTGGCTTTACAAACTCCGCCAATTCGCGCGCATCGGGAACATCGGCTTTGTTCAAAGCGATTAGCTGCGGGCGCTCGGTTAGCGGCAACTCACCTTCTGGAACCTGATAGGCCTTGAGCTCAATCAAAATCTTCTCTAGATCGGTAATTGGGTCGCGCATTGGTTCGATGGTTGCGCAATCGATAACGTGAAGTAGTGCCGAACAACGCTCAACGTGTCGCAAAAACTGCAGCCCGAGTCCCTTGCCTTCGCTTGCTCCTTCGATAAGGCCAGGCACATCGGCAATAACGTAACGAGTCTGTTCGGCCTGAACTACGCCTAGATTCGGGTGCAAGGTTGTGAACGGGTAATCTGCAATCTTTGGTCGCGCGGCCGACATGGCAGCAATCAGGCTAGATTTTCCGGCACTCGGATACCCGACGAGTGCAACGTCGGCCACCGTCTTGAGCTCAAGAATGACATCGCCCTGCCAGCCCGGAACACCGAGTAGTGCAAAGCCGGGCGCCTTTCGCTTCGAGTTTGCGAGTGCCGCATTTCCCTTGCCACCCATGCCACCTTCGGCAACAACGAGTTCCATGCCTGGTTCTAGAAGGTCGGCGATGAATTCACCCTTAGCCGACTTCACAACTGTGCCGATTGGCACCGGCAGCTTTATGTCTGCGCCAGTCGCTCCGTTTCTGAAGTCACCTGCGCCATCACCACCATCGCCACCGCTGCGGTGCGGATGAAAGTGATACTCGAGAAGAGTGGTCGTATTCGGGTCAGCAATCAGTGAGATGCTTCCGCCGTTGCCTCCGTCGGCACCGTCTGGGCCGGCGAGTGGTTTGAATTTTTCGCGATGAACTGAAACGCAACCGTCGCCGCCGTTTCCGGCGCGCAGGTGAAGGGTTACTTGATCTACAAATGAAACCATGAGTCCCTCCCTAAATTCTTTGCTTGAGAAACAGCAAAGGCGAGCCAAAGGCTCGCCTCGCTGAAAGTTTTGCTAGTTAAGCAGCAGCAACAATGTTTACTACTCGGCGGCCACCCTTGGTGCCGAACTGAACTGCACCTGCAGCTAGTGCGAACAGAGTGTCGTCTTTGCCACGACCAACATTCACACCAGGGTGAAAGTGGGTTCCGCGCTGACGCACGATGATTTCGCCTGCGTTTACTTCTTGACCCGCGTAACGCTTTACGCCAAGACGCTGTGCGTTTGAGTCGCGACCGTTTCGGGTCGAGCTAACACCTTTTTTGGAAGCCATTTTTGGTCAGTCCTTTACTTGATCTCAGTGACCTGAACACGGGTCAACTCTGCGCGGAAACCCATGCGGCGCTTAAAGCCGGTCTTGTTCTTGTAGTGCTGAATGATGATCTTTGGACCACGTAGGTCACCGATTACCTCTGCGGTTACCTTTACCTTGGCTAGCGCTGCGGCGTCTGAAGTGACTTTGTCGCCGTCAACAAGCAATAGTGCAGGAAGTTCGATCTTGCCGCCGGCAACTGCCTTGATGCGGTCAAGCGTAACGATGGTGCCTACTGACACCTTCTCTTGACGGCCGCCTGCGCGGACTACTGCGTAAACCACAGATCTACCCTTTGTTC
>CAZSRJ010000066.1:0-4859 GCA_964609235.1 uncultured Rhodoluna sp. | reverse complement strand
ATTGCCCGCCTGAGAGCAATCGAAACCGGTCGAGCATTCGTGAACATAAGCACGGTTGGCACTTCGGCCATGATTCTGCCCGATGGAAAAATCGTTGAGCAACTCGACACTTACACCGCTGACACCATGCGGCAAGAACTTCCGTTGCGCACCTCGCTAACCCCGGCGATGATGTTCGGCGCAACGCTCGAGATGGCCAATAACTTTGCTGCGCTCGGCATTTTGATTTTCTTCTTTGTCACCTGGATTCGCAATCGTCGGGGGAGTCGATGAGCGAGACGCTGGTGATCATGCCGACCTACAACGAGAGCATGAACATCAGGCATTCAATCGAGCAACTCTTTGAGCACAATTCAGATGTGCACCTGCTAGTGGTTGACGACAATAGTCCCGATGCAACGGCCGCCGAAGTCGAAAAACTAATGCCAAAGTTCAGCGGTCAACTTTTTCTGCTAAAGAGACCTGGCAAAGCGGGTCTCGGCCCCGCTTATCTCGCAGGCTTCGATTGGGCATTCGAACGCAACTATCAGCGAATCGCCGAGATGGATGCCGACGGAAGTCATCAGGCTTCTGATCTTGGTGCACTGCTAAGTCAAAAAGATTTTGATCTTGTGATTGGATCGCGCTGGATTAGCGGAGGTTCGGTTGTCAATTGGCCGCTCTCGCGAAAACTGATTTCAAAAATCGGAAACCTTTACACCCGCCTTGTTCTCGGCACCAAGGTTCGCGACATGACCGCGGGATTCAGGGTTTACCGCAGCAGCTTGCTCAGGCAATTACCGCTAGATCAAATTGCTTCGCAGGGCTATTCGTTTCAGGTCGAAATGGCATACCGAAGCATACGTTCGCATGCAAGCGTGGTTGAGGTGCCGATTACGTTTATCGAGCGAGAACACGGAGCGTCAAAAATGAGCTCTGCGATTGTTTTTGAGGCGCTCTGGTTGGTGACCAAATGGGGAGTGGCTCGAATCTTTCGAGCGAAATACTAGATTTCGGCTTTGCCGAGTGAGCGGCGCGCCTTGATGTAAGCGAGTCGTTCTTTCAGAATCTCTTCGAGCTCCTCAGTTGATCGACGCTCGAGCAGCATCTCGTAGTGGCTTCGGCCTGGGCGCGAGCTAATGATCTCGAGGGCAATGTGCTTGCCGTCGGTTACGAGTGCTGCGAGGTGCGAGCACTGACGGCACTGCCAGGTTTCAGGAAGTTCGGCCTCTGCCGCAAAGACGATTTCGGTGACGTGATTGTCTCCACAGATGAAAGTGTGCTTGCTGCGCTCTGCCAAGTTGACGTTGGTTTCGCTTTCGAGACTCTGAGACCCAAGTCTCATGCCGCGCATTGTTTGCTCTGACATTTTTCCTCCTGGAGTTTGGCCATTTTGTGACCGAACTGATTAAACCCCCGGATGGCGTGCTTTATTCCGCGAGCGCGGCAATGATTAGGTCGATCCGATCGCTGACCACACCGTTGGCTCCGCGAGCGCGAAGTCGCCTGGCGATCTCTGGGTCGTTTATGGTCCAGTAGTGAATTTCGACTCCAAAGCCTTTGACCGCATCAATGAAGCTTTCGCCGTCGAAACGCAGCGGGCCGCGCGATGTTGGTATCTGTAGCGCATCGAGCCCCGACAAAATGCGACGCATTTGCGCCTTCAAGCCCAACTTGTGCGCCAGCCAGAGTGCCAGCAGTTCTGATGCCGAAGACGAGGTGGCGACCCCGGGCAGCAGTTCAGAGGCTGCCATCCTGCGTTTTTTGCTAAAGCTCGAGATGAGCACCCGGTCTTGGGCATTCTGCCTGCGAACCGCCTGCACAGTGCCTGAGGCGGCATCCAGCGACTTGATGTCGATGTTGATGCGCGCGCTAGCAAATCGGCTTAGCAGGTCTTCGAGCGACATGAGTTTGCCGCCTTTGCGCAGGCGAATGGCCTGAAGCGCCGCCCAGTCGAGTTCTGCGACCTTCTCGGGCCTGCCCGCGATGCGAGCCAAATCTTCGTCGTGACAGACCACTACAACGCCATCCCGGCTAGCGCGAACATCGACCTCTAGGTAGCCCGCACCAACCTGAAGGGCTCGTTCGAACGCCAACTGGGTGTTTTCGTCTAGCGGCTGCGAATTCTCACCGACGGTCAAGCCTCTGTGGGCCATAAATCTGAACGAGGCAGGGGAGAGGTAGGGCTTTGCCACGGCGTTCTCCCATCTGATTTACAGGTCTAGGCTAGGGTAATGCTCCGCTCGATGAGTCGCCTAATGGTCGGGCTTTTCATCTATGGTCTGGCTCTGGCAATGGTAATCAAGGCAGAGATCGGGGTGCCGCCCTGGGATGTCTTCGCGCAGGGTATCTCGAAGACTTTTGGCACAACTTACGGCCAGGCGAGCATCATCGTCTCGCTAATTGTGCTGATGGCCTGGATTCCCTTGAAGGTCAAACCGGGCATCGGCTCAATTCTGAACGCAATCTGCATTGGCCTGTTTGCCGACCTCTGGATGCCCTATGTGCCGCATTTTGACGGCTATCTCGCCAATTTGGCCATGTTTTTGCTTGGCATGGCAACCGTAGCCTTTGCCACCGGCATGTACATCAGTGCCAATCTTGGCAGCGGGCCGCGCGACGGGCTCATGCTCGGAACCCAGAGGGTGCTGAAGTGGCCACTTTGGGCCGTACGAACCATGTATGAAGGCACCGTGCTGACAATCGGCTGGATCATGGGCGGTCAGGTTCGCGAAGGAACCCTAATCTTCGCTATCTGCATCGGATACCTTATGCAAGCCTCGCTAAAGTTCTTCAAATACAAGAAATAGTCGTCATGCAGCCCAATCAGCACCGAGAAACCGCCAGAGTGCTTCTGGTAGACCCCCAGAGGCGCGTTTTCTTGCTCAAGACTCACTTCGACCCCGAAGTTCAGCTGCCACCGCGCTGGATTACACCTGGCGGAGGCATAGACCCCGGCGAAACACCGCGTCAGGCCGCCGTGCGTGAGTTATTCGAAGAAACCGGTCTCAAAGTGAGCGAGGATGACCTGGGCCAGCAGATTTGGCAACAGTCTGGAAAATGGCTCTGGGGCGACTCGGTTAACTCAAATACCTACGTCGACCATTTCTTTCAACTCAACATTGAAGGTTTTGAGCTTGATGACTCGGCCTGGACAGCCGACGAACGCCGCGACATTTTGGAGTTTCGCTGGTGGCATGTCGAAGATCTCAGCGACGAGTTTGTCGGCCCACACGGGTTAGTGGAGTTTCTAGTCAAGCATCTCGGCTAAACGGACAGACGGGCTTAGCCAGCTCATTGCCCACCCCTTTGGCCTAAACCTTTCGCCGATAATGAACATTATGTCAAGTAGTAAATATTTGGGTCTCAGGGGCACTTCCCCTTTGGGTTAGCGAAACTGCTGCCCCGAAAAGAATTCGACTCAAGCTTGAGACGCAGTCATCCATGCAGAAAGTTTTTGCGCAGCGGCACCGGAGTCGAGAGCTTCGAAGGCTCGCTCGAGCTGAACTTCGAATTGCCGATCAAGGTCTTGCTGCGATTCAATGGTCTGCTTTGAGAGGTCGTAGGCGATTAGTCCCCCGGCGGCATTCAGCGCTACGACCTCGCGAATGGCCTGGCTTGAAGCGGCTCGCGGTTCGTTGAAGAGCCTTAGGGCTACTTCGGCGTTCTGCTGGGCTTGGCCACCGAGCAAACTGGCCAAATCGACCTTTTTCAGGCCCAATTTGACCGGATTTAGCTCGAAATTGCGAACCACTCCCCCTTGAACCAGCCAAATATCGCTGTTGGCGGTGGTTGTGAGCTCATCTAGGCCGTCTAAACCCCTGAAAACTAGCGCTTTTCGGCCTCTAGCCGCCAATTCTGCGGCCATCAGCGGGGCAATTTGCGGGTTGGCCACTCCGAGCGAGGTGGCAACGGGCTGAGACGGATTCGCGAGCGGGCCGAGAAAGTTGAAGGTCGTCGGAACCCCGAGTGCTTTGCGAACCGGCGCCACATGCCGCATGGCCGGGTGAAAGACGGGCGCAAAGAAGAACGTGATTCCGGCCGCCCGGTAAACCTCGGCAACCCGCTGAGGCGAAAGGTCGAGCCTAATTCCTAAAACCTCGAGCATTTCGGCAGAGCCTGTCTTTCCTGACGCCGATCTGCTGCCGTGTTTCATAACACCTACACCCGCTGCCGCAGCGACGATCGATGCCATGGTTGAAATGTTGACGGTGCCGATCATGTCACCACCGGTGCCAACAATGTCGAGAGCATCAGAACCCGTATCGAGCAACACAGATTTTTCTAGCATCACGTCGACGAGCCCGGCCAGTTCATCAACGGTCTCGCCCTTGCTTCGAAGAGCCATCATGAACGCGCCGATTTCGGCCTCGGATGAATCGCCATCCATGATTTGAGTCATCGCCCAATCTGCCTCATCGCGAGAAAGATCGTGTTTAGCGAGAAGCTTCGCCAAGATTGTTGGCCAGGTGGTCGATGCGGTCATGCGCACAAGTTTATTGCCGAAAATCCAAGCAAATTCGCCCTAATGAGCCCGATTTCAATTGAACGTGGGTTAGCATTAAGCCATGTCTACTGCGACTTTTTCTTCGCCAACAATCAATCGCCCTAGTGCTACTTCTGTAGGCACAATTGTGTGGCTCGGCAGCGAGGTGATGTTCTTCGCAGCGCTTTTTGCCATGTATTTCAGCCTTCGCGCGAACTCCCCCGCGATCTGGGAAGAAGGAACCTCACACCTCAACGTTCCGTTCGCACTGGTCAACACCTTGATTCTTGTTGCATCGTCTTTCACCGCCCAGTTTGGCGTGTTTGCCGCTGAGCGCATGCAGCCTCGAGCAACCGGCTTGGCACCTACCAAGTGGGGAATGGTCGAATGGTTC
>CAZSRJ010000065.1:0-4867 GCA_964609235.1 uncultured Rhodoluna sp. | reverse complement strand
GCAGCTCGACGATTCACACAAGGTAAACGGTGAACTCACGATTGGTGAAAACATCGGTGACCTTGGCGGTCTGTCGATTGCATACAAGGCATACATGAACTCGTTGAACGGCAAAGAGCCAGAACTGATTGACGGTTACACCGGCGCTCAGCGTTTGTTCTTGTCATGGGGTCAGGCATGGCGCGGAAAGGGTCGCGACGAGATCGTGATTCAGCGTTTGGCAACCGACCCGCACTCACCAAACGAATTCCGTTGCAACCAAATTGTTCGCAACCTTGATGCGTTCTACGAGGCGTTCGACGTGAAGCCTGGTGACAAGTTGTGGCTCGATGAGTCTCAGCGCGTAACCATTTGGTAATCGCCAATTGAATATGTGGTTACGACTGCTTTGGCAGTCGCTGTCTTGGCGCTCGCGTTCGAAACTTGAACTCGGTGCGGTGGCAACTCGAACCTTCAGGGTTTGGCCAACCGATCTCGACATCTACATGCACATGAACAACGGCATATTTCTTACCCTGCTCGACATTGGTCGCTACGACCAAGCCATGCGAAGCAATCTTTGGCCGCAGTGGAAGGCGCGCAAGTGGTATCCGGTGGTCGTGGCTTCGAACATCACGTTTAGAAAGTCGCTAACCCCTTGGCAACTCTTCGACCTCGAAACCAAGGTGATCGGCTGGGATGACGAGGCTTTCTATTTCGAACAGCGCTTCGTGGTCAAGGGCGAGATCTATGCCCGCGCCATCGTGCGAATTCGCTTTCTCAAGAACCCGCGCGGAATCGTGAGCCCAGCCGAGGTTCTAGAGGCCATCGACTTTCAGGGCGAGCGCCCGGCACTGCCCAAATGGGTGGCCGACTGGGCTAAGAGCTCGCTTTTGCCCCGTGTGAAAGAGCCTGCGCCTAGTCTCTGGCAGTAAGCCAAGGCACTTAACGCACGGTCTAGTCTTAGCCCATGACCGCACTTCCGCTAGTTCGCAACTTTGTTGATGCCCAAGGCGTCGAAATCACCTTTTACGAGTGGCCGGTGGCCGAACCTCGGGCGGTAGTTCAAATCGCTCACGGATTAGGCGAGCACGCACTTCGATATGGGCACGTTGCTGCCAGACTCAACCGCGCGGGCTTCAGCGTTTATGCAGACGATCACCGCGGGCACGGTCAAACCGGCAAAAGCATGATTGAGCGAGGCGAGATCAAGCGCATGGGCAACCTGGGCAAGGGTGGCATGAAGGCAACCGCGAATCAGGTTTTCGAACTTACTAAATTGACTCAACGAGAGTTGCCGAATCTCGATCTGTTTCTGCTCGGTCACAGCTGGGGCTCGATGCTCGCGCAAAAGATTTTGAATCAACACACAGACACCTATGCCGGTGTTGTGCTTAGCGGTTCGACTTTGATGTTGCCAGGTGTTGCACCAACCTCCGGCTTCAACAAGAAGTGGAACAACACACCGAACAAGACAACCATGGAGTGGTTGTCGCGCGACAGAGCAGTTGGCGAGGCCTTCGTGAAAGATCCGCTGTGCTTTGGTGAAACTGCAATTGAAGTTTTTGGAATTACAAATGTTGCCGGTTTGGTGAGTTTGCCCAGTCGCAATCTGCCGAGCGACCTGCCGATTCTGCTGATTGCCGGCAGTGAAGATCCGCTAGGCGCAGAACGCGGCAACACTATGTTGCTGAAAGCTTTCAGGCGTGCGGGGGTTCAAGACGTAACGATGATCATCTACCCAGAGGCCAGACACGAAGTTTTCAACGAACTCAACAAAGACGAAGTGCTAACCGACCTTGTTGCCTGGTTAGAAACTTCTTTGCAGGCTAACGCCTAGCTGTCTTTTGGTTTGATCTGGCAGGCCGCGGCCGCCTGATCGATTGGGTTTAGCAACAGGTCTTGAACTTCAGGATGGGTTTCGAAGTACTTCACCACGTATGAGCAAACCGGCACTACCTTGGCGTCGAAATTCTCACGGATGTCAGCCAGCTGGCGTTCGACCATGATGCCCGCTAGGTTCTTGCCGCGGTGCGCAGGGTCAACCTCGGTGTGCACAAGGTGTAGTTCACCAAGACGCACGCTGTAGTCAGAGTGGCCGACCTTCTCGCCGTCTAGCCAAATCTCGTGGCGCTTCAATTCGGGGTTATGAATTACTTGGGTGTTCATGCTGTTAATCTCTTTCTTGTGCCAGCCAACAAGTTGATCTTTGGAGATAACTTCTCTCACCTGAACTCTATTGCAGACGGTTCGGTGCAGCTGGTCTACATCGACCCACCTTTTAACACCGGCCGCAAGCAGGTTCGCGGCACCACCGCAACCAAGCGAATCGAAACCGGTGGCCGCGTTGGCTTCAAGGGTCAGCACTACGAGATCATCCGTGAGACGGTCTTGAGTTACGACGACGAGTTTGCCGACTACTGGAGTTTTCTAGAGCCGCGACTCGAACAGGCCTGGCGTGTGCTGCACGAAACCGGAACCCTCTACCTGCACCTCGATTATCGCGAGGCGCACTACGCAAAGGTTCTGCTCGATGCGCTTTTCGGTCGCGATTGTTTTCTCAACGAAATCATTTGGGCATACGACTACGGAGGCAAGGCCAAGAATCGCTGGCCAGCAAAACACGACACAATTTTGGTTTACGTGAAAAACCCGAAGACTTATTTCTTTGACAACGAGTCGGTAGATCGCGAACCATATATGGCACCCGGATTAGTTACTCCCGAAAAAGTTGCTCGCGGCAAACTGCCCACCGACGTTTGGTGGCACACAATTGTTTCTCCGACCGGTAAAGAGAAGACCGGATACCCAACCCAAAAACCCGAGGGAATTCTGCGTCGAATAATTCAGGCCTCATCTCGAGAAGGCGATGTTGTGCTCGATTTCTTCGCGGGCTCTGGCACCACGGGTGCGGTTGCAGCGTCGCTCGCAAGACGCTTTATTCTGATTGACCAGAACCCAGAGTCGATCGAAGTAATCACCCAGCGACTCAAGAGCGCCGACGTCGACTTCGAATTAGTTCGCTAGCCGAGACAAGCAACACGACAAGCAAAATCAAGAGCACGCTAGCGGCCATCGCCATCGCGTAGTTTTGCTCACCAGGTCGCGAGATGAGTCTCATTAACACAACCGGCAGGGTGGTTTGATCTGCATAGGCGAGCAGTGCCGACGAGCCGAACTCGCCAAGAGAAGACAGCAGCGCAAAGCCGAGAGCGGTGGCGAGGGCTGGCCGAATGGTCGGAGATTCGATGAAGCGCCAAATCTGCCACGAGTCGGCGCCCGCGTTTGAAGCGGCATCGCGGGTGTTCTCGCCAAGCGAGAGCAGGGCAGAGTGGGCGATTTTCACGACAAGCGGTGTGGTGATTAGGGCCTGAAGCAGCGGAACAACCAGCCAGCTCTCTCGAAGGGGCAGTGGCTCACCGCCAAAGGTGAGCAGGTAGCCGAAGCCGAGAACTACGCTCGAGACCCCAAGCGGAAGCATGAAGAGCAGCTCTGGCAATCGACTCTTGGTTCTCGCTAGCAGCCAGGCCACGAGCACACCGATGAACATGGCAATCGCAGCCGCGACGGCAGCATTTCTCAGCGAGTTGGCAATTGCTTCAAACACGGTGACATCGAGCAGATCGCGCGCACCCTTGCCGCCGAGGTCGCTAAATGCTTGAAAGCTGAATTGCGAACCCCGGGTGAAAGCCTTCGCGAACAGTGAGCCGAGCGGAATTACAAATAACAAGAAAATGAACGCCAAAGAAACCAGCGCCAGCGGCAGATCGCGTTTGCTTAGCGACTTGCTTTCGTTTGCGTCAGCCGTTAGTTCGACAGCAAAACTCGCGTTGCCAGTTTTGCGAGAGATTGCAAACGCTGCAACTGTGATTGCGGTTTGCACGAGCGCTAAACCAGCTGCGGTTTGCAAATCGAGTTTCTGGGTGAGCGCAAAGTAGATTGCGGTTTCGATTGACTGAATCTGCCCGCCACCGAGTGCAAGTATTGTCGCAAAACTGGTTGCACAAAATAGAAACACCAGCGCAGCCGCAGAAGTCACAGCTGACCGAAGTTGAGCCAGTGTGACAAAAACAAATCTCTTCACACCGGTTGCGCCATCAATCTCTGCGGCTTCGTCTGTTTCGCTGTCGAGATTCGCCCAGGCCGTGCCGACCACTCGCACCACAAGCGAAACATTCAGAAAAACGTGCGCAATCAGAATTACAAGAATTGCTGAACCCGCGAGAAGCTCACGAAAATCAAGCAGTGCGATTGCAACCACGATGCTCGGCAGCACAAACGGAACTACAAGAATTGCGCGAAGCAGCACAGAGCCAAAGAATCTTCGCCGATAAAGCACGAACGCAATTGGCAGACCGATTACTACGCACAGCGCTGTCGAGACAACCGCCTGCCAGAGTGTGAACCAAATTGCGCGCTGAAGATCTGCGCGACCAAGCAGCTCGAACCACGCCGGCCCAAAGCTGGAAGCCGCGATGCTAGCCAGTGGCCAGTAAAACAGCACGCCCAAGAAGCCGGCCGGCACGGCCCAGATCGCTAGTCGGCGAAGATGTCTGACCATTCCTTCAGCCAGAGCTCCCGGTTAGCGTTTAGGTCGAGGTCGCCACCCACCGGCTTTTCGGTAACAGGGGCGAACTGCTGCCAAGACTCCGGAAGCGCGATGCCTTCAACGATTGGGTAGACATACATCGACTCGGCTAGAGATGACTGAAATGAGGTCGAAAGCAAGAACTGAACGAACTTCTCGGCACCGGCTTTGTTCTTTGCCTTGTGTAGCACTCCGGCAAACTCGGTCTGGCGGTAGCAACTGTCTAGCAGTGCCTCGGTTTGACTACGGCCGTCTTCGCGCACCTCTGCGGCAGGTGATGACGAGTAGCTCAGAACAATC
>CAZSRJ010000064.1:3326-4906 GCA_964609235.1 uncultured Rhodoluna sp. | reverse complement strand
TCACGATTGGCTCAGACGCCACACTCATGGACCGCCTAAGCCGGCTGAACCCAATCTTTGCGGCGAACCTGATTTACAAGCAGATGAAGAGCCTGCTCGGCTAGTTGACCGACTGCTTTTCTTTGATGCGGGCAGAGATTACGCTCGCGACTGCCGAAACTACAATCGAGGCAACAATCACGCCGAGTGAAACCGTGGTCGGAATCTCAGGCGCCCACTCGATGTGCTCGCCACCGTTGATGAATGGCAATTCGTTCACGTGCATAGCGTGAGCGACCAATTTGACGCCGATAAAGGCCAGGATGAAGGCGATTCCATATTTGAGGTATTCGAGCCGGTCGAGCAATCCGCCTAGCAAGAAGTAGAGCTGGCGAAGCCCCATCAGCGCGAAGACGTTAGCGGTGAAGACGATAAAGGGGTCTTCGGTAATACCAAAAATCGCCGGAATCGAGTCGAAGGCAAACATCACGTCGGTTGCGGCAATTGCCACAAACACAATCAACATCGGCGTGAAGATCTTCTTACCATTGACCAGCGTGCGAATCTTTGCGCCGTCGAAGTCTTTCGATACTTCGACACGTTTGCGAAGCCAGACAATCAGTTTGCTTTCTGATTCCTCTTCGTCATCGTGCGATCTGAACGCCTGGTGCCAAGCGGTATAGAGCAAAAATGCACCGAATACATAGAAGATGAAGCTGAACGACTCAATGAGAGCGGCACCAACCAGAATGAAAGCGCCTCGCAGAATCAGCGCGAGAACCACGCCGACCATCAACACTTCTTGCTGATACTTTCTCGGAACCGCAAATTTCGCCATGATGATTACGAAAACAAACAGGTTATCGAGGCTGAGGCTGTACTCGGTTAGCCAGCCGGCAAAGAATTCAGTGGCTCGCTCTGCCGAGAACAGCTGCCATAGTAAAAGCCCGAAGATGCAGGCAAGTGCGGCGTAGAACACTATGAAAATCGTTGATTCTTTTGCGCTCGGAATGTGCGGGCGCTTGAAGATTAGAAGAATGTCGAGCACCAAGATAAGGGTGATAACCACCATGGCGATGAGCTCGAACGACAGGTAAGAAAGCATAATTTGCTCAGTCTAGGATGAACGGTCGAACTAAGCGGTCAATAACTCAACAATTGCGGCTTCGAAAACCTCGTTGTGTCGATCTATGTCAGCTTTGGTCGTGGTTGGGCACATCAAGGCCATGTTGTGAAACGGGGTCAAAAGCACGCCTCGGTTGGCTAGATAGAGGTGCAAGAAGTCTTCCAACTCGGCGTCTGCCGATTCGAAGGCCGCGGTTCCATTTTTCGGATACGGCTTTGCGAAACGATACTCGGCCCGAGTTCCCAACTGGTTTATCGACCATGGAAGGTCGTGACGGTCAAATAGCTCGTTGACGCCATCGGTGAAATAGGTAGCCAAGTCGATCATCTTGCCGAAGGCATCCTTGGTGAGAACGTGCTCGAGAGTCGCTCGCATTGCAGCAACCGAGAGTGGGTTGCCGGCAAGGGTTCCACCAACGCCACCCATGTCGACCAAGTCGAGGTCGGTGCGGGCGAGCGCGCGCTCAGCGAACTCC
>CAZSRJ010000064.1:0-3316 GCA_964609235.1 uncultured Rhodoluna sp. | reverse complement strand
TGAGGCCATAGGTTCCGGTCGGAATTCCACCGGCAATCGCCTTGCCGATGACGAACACGTCTGGCTCGAGACCATCACGCATAGTCATGCCGCCATAGCCGGCCGAGAATGTGTGGGTTTCGTCGATGATCAACAACGTGTCGTACTTGCGGGTCAGCTCACGCACGCCCTCGAGATAGCCAGGTTCTGGAAGCACTATGCCGATGTTTGTGAGAGCCGGCTCCATAAGAACTGCTGCAACGTCACCGCGCTTGAGTTGGCGCTCGAGACCCTCGAGGTCATTGAACTCTGCAACGCGAGAGGTCTCGGTTACATCAACCGGCGAGCCCACGTTTCCTGGGCGACTCATGCCCTCGCCGTCTGGGCCAACGACGATTAGAGCCTCGTCTACCGAGCCGTGGTAACAGTATGAGTTAAACAAGATCTTCGGTTTGCCGGTGATGGCACGAACCAAACGAATTGCCCAACGATTCGCGTCAGTCGCGGTTAACGCAAAACTCCACTTGGCCATGCCGAAACGTTCGCTGAGGTTGGCAGCAACCCATTCGGCATCTTCGGTGGGCAGCATTGTGGTCAGCCCGCCCTGGTGACGAATTCGTTTTTCAATGGCTTCAACAACAACCGGGTTCGAGTGACCCGCCATCGCACCGGTGTCACCAAGAGCGAAATCGATGTATTCGTTCCCGTCGATATCCCAGATGCGGTTTCCGATTGCACGGTCTAGATAAACCGGAAAACCACCTGCCTTCTTATTCATCCAGGTCATTGGCACGCGACCAAATAGGTGATCGGCTTTTTCGTAGGCTGCCTTCGACTTTGGATTGCGCTGTGCAAATGTCGCAAGCTCGCGCTCGTTCAACTCGACAAGTCTTTGACGATTAATCACGGATGTCTCCTCGGGTGGGTCCCCCGTCGCGCACCTTCGCCCGACTACTGCCCGAATCCAAGAGGATATTCACTTCTATCTTGGCACTTTGGGTGCTCGAAGGCCGCCAACTGCTACTTTGTGAACATGACCGCACTTCGCCACCTCGCCAGAGTTCTTTTGGGCATTGCCTTGATTGCAGCTGGCACTAGCCACCTCGGCTCGAACCGCACCGAGTTTCTTGCCCAGGTGCCAACCTGGTTGCCACTCGAACCAGACTTCGTGGTCGTGGCCTCTGGCGTGGTCGAAATTGCGCTCGGCCTCGGCCTCGTTTTTGTCAAGCGCTACCGCCCTCAAATCGGTGTGCTCACAGCCCTGTTCTTCATCGCAATCTTTCCGGGCAACATCGCTCAGTTCACAGAACAACGGGATGCCTTCGGCCTAAACACCGATGAGGCAAGGGCCATTCGTTTGCTGTTTCAGCCGGTGCTCGTAATCTGGGCGCTCTGGAGCACTTCGGCCATTAGTTATCTGCGTTCACTGCTGGGCCGCAAGAAGCGCTAGCCACCGAACGGCATTGGTGGCCTGCGAGCATAGAGTTAGACAGTGCTTAAGCGACTCATAACCATCTCGAGACCGGTTCTCTGGATCAACACCATCGGAACCACCCTCATGGCGGTCTGGCTGACTGGTGAGCTTTGGCGCTGGGATTCGATTTGGTTACTGCTCTGGGTAACACTGCCTTTCAATCTCTTGATTTACGGAATCAACGACATCTTCGACCAAGAGACCGACAACATCAACATTCGCAAGGGCGGCTACGGTGGCGCGAAAATTGACCCCAAAGAAGTCCCTTGGATTGCCTGGGGCGTAGTTGTTCTCAACGCGCCGTTCCTGATTTTCTTTGCGCTCAACTATTCGGTCGAGGCAAACATCTGGATTTGGGCTTACAGCCTCTGCTTCTTGTTCTACTCGGCTCCGCCGGCACGCTTCAAGGGTCGCCCATTTCTCGATTCGATTAGCAACGCCGACTACGCGTTTCCACTTGCAATAGTTCCGCTGGCGCTCGGCGAAGAACCTTTGTGGCTAGCTGTCTTCGCGCTGATGGCTTGGAGCTTGGCGAAGCACACCTACGACGCGATTCAAGACATCGAAGAAGACGAGTTTGTTGGCATCAAGACAACGGCTGTTTATCTCGGGGCAAACAAGTCGCTCGTCTGGGTGGGATTCTGGTGGTTGGTTTCGAGCGTGATGTTTGCATTCGTAAACATTCCTCTTGCAATCGCAAACGCACTCTATGCGGGATGGTTGATCTGGCTAATTAGTCGCGACAACTCTTCGAAGAACGCAAAACTTGTTTACAAGTATTCGGTGGCTTTTCCCTACGTTGTCGGAACGGTTGCCGGTTTTCAACTCGTCGCCTCAATCGCGCTGACCATGCTTAACGTATGGTGAAAATTGTCATCGTCGGTGCCGGGCTTGGCGGACTAACCGCCGCCGCACTTCTTGCCAAAGCAGGTCATGACGTAACCGTAATTGAGAAGAATTCTTGGATAGGCGGCAAGTCTCGCCGCATCGAAGTTGCCGGCCAGCGAATCGACACAGGCCCCTCACTCGTAACGTTTCCGGCTGTGCTCGATGAACTCTTCAATCGCTACGACAACCTTGGCTCAGGCAGCAGCGCAAAATCGATTGCGAATCTAAAGCTCGAGAAGCTGCCAGAGGTCGGCAAGTATTTCTTTGGCGATGAGGTCGTCAACCTGCCTGTGCAACCCGGGCACAAGTGGCACGAGGCTTGGAGCCGATTCGATCGCGAGCACGGCCACCTCGGCCCACAAATCGTGAAGTTGCTAACCGCCGACCCGTTCGACGCTAAGACCCTGCCGGCCGTCACGGCACTAACCAAGAACTACGGCATGCGCCTCTCTACTAGCGCTTACCTAAAGGGCCTCAAGTGGATGCCAGCTGGGTTGCGCGAGGTCATTGCGATTCACACGCTCAATGCCGGAATCGCCCCTGAGAGAACCCTTGCCCTATACGCGACCATGCCGGCGGTTATGGCGCGCGATGGCATTTTCGTTCCGCAGGGCGGGGTTTACGAAATCGCCTTAGCGCTCGGTCGTCTCGCCACCGAAGCTGGCGCGAAAATCTTGCTAAGCACCGAGGTTTCGAGCATCAAAAAAGGTGAGGTGACTGCCGAGGGCAAACAATACGCAGCGGACTTTGTTATTGGCGCTACCGATGCGCAGATCATCGACTCGCTCGCCGGCAAAAGACGCCGCCAACCGAAACGCGTCTCTTGTTCTGGAGTTGCACTCTTTGCCGTTTTGAAAAAACCACTTCCCGCCGACACCGTAACCCACTCGGTGATCATGCCAAGCTCGCCAAAGGCTCTGCACGACTCACTAGACAAAACCGAGCTACCGTCAGAGACCATGGCTTTCTTGAACT
>CAZSRJ010000063.1:0-4915 GCA_964609235.1 uncultured Rhodoluna sp. | reverse complement strand
GCGGTTGCGAGTTGAGCCGAGAGCGGGCCAAGCGTGCGCACATCGCCGCTCGCCGTGGCCAAGTGGGTGAGGCTGCCCTTGAGCAAGACAACGCAGCCCGTGAGTCTGGCCGCCAGAACCGCGGCTTCGACTGCAGAGGTCTCGACCTCAGCTCGAGCGATTGGGTGGCCAAGTCGAGTTAGCAACGCTGCCAATTCACCCGCGTGCGGGGTTAGAACCGTGCGGGTGGGATGCTGCGAGAAGTCGAGCATCGCCAGCGCACCGGCATCTGCCACCGCAATCTCAGCGGCCGCAAACTGGGTCAAAACGTCGAGAACCTCGGTGGCGTCTGGGTCGTGATCGGCTGAAATGCCCGAACCGAGCACCCAGACATCGGCGCGACCTAGGCCCAAAACGGCTTCTGGACGCACCTCGAGCAGCAAATGCCCCACTTTTTGAGGCCCGAGATAGCGAACCATGCCGATTCCACAGCGCATTGCGGCGGTAACCCCAAGAATCGCCGCACCTGGATACTCGAGCGAACCCGTGACAAAACCGACCACTCCCCGACTGTATTTATTATCGGCTGCGGTCGGCTCGCGAAGCAGCGAGAGCAGTTGGGGTCTGAGCACAATCTAACGCTACTGAATTAGACCCAAAATGATAGAGAATTGTCGAATGGCTAAATTGTTCACCCCCTTGAAACTTCGCGATGTCGAGGTTCGCAACCGCATCTTTATTGCGCCGATGTGCCAATACTCATGCGAAGACCAAGACGGTGTTGTGAACGACTGGCACCAGGTGCACTACATTTCGCGCTCGGTTGGTGGCGCCGGCATGATCATCGCCGAAGCAACGGCTGTTACCCCCGAGGGTCGCATCACTCCTTGGTGCGCTGGCATCTGGGGCGAAGAGCACATCGCCGCTTGGAAGAAAGTCACCACCGGAATCGCAAAGTATGGAGCCAAGTCTGCAATTCAGTTGGCTCACGCCGGACGCAAGGCTTCAACTCACAGAGGATTTGATGGCAAGCGCGGAATGGTTAGCCCAGCCGATGGTGGTTGGCAGGGAATCTCACCAACCAGCGAAGCCTTCGAAGGTTACGCAGACCCGCGCGAACTTGAGACAAGCGAAATCTACGATCTAATTCAAGACTTCAAAGCGGCCGCCGAGCGCGCTGTGCAAGCCGGCTTCGACGCCATTGAAATTCACGCGGCACACGGATACCTGATTCACGAATTTTTGTCACCGCTAACCAACCAACGTGAAGACGAATTCGGTGGCTCGCTAGAAAACCGCGCGCGCATACTTCTTGAAATCTGCAAGGCGATTCGCGCGACCATCCCAGAGGGAATGCCGCTGATGATTCGCTTCTCTGCAACCGACTACGCCGAGGGCGGTTGGGATCTCGCGCAGACCCAGCAGGTTGCCAAGTGGTGCGCTGCCGAGGGCGTTGACCTGTTCGACATTTCGAGCGGTGGTTTGATCACCGGCGTTACGATTCCATCTGGCCCGGGCTACCAGGTGCCCCTGGCAATCGGTGTTGGTGAAGTTATCGATCAGCCGGTTGCTGCCGTTGGCCAAATTACAACTTCGGCCCAGTCAGAGAAGATTCTGTCTTCGGGAGCGGTTGACGTTATCGCGATTGCTCGAGCGAGCCTGCGCGACCCATACTGGCCACTGCGAGCAGCGGCTGAACTCGGTGTTGAAATCGACTACTGGCCTGCTCAATATGCCCGCGGAAAGTGGCCAACCACGCCATAGTTGTTGAGGCTAGTTGCGCTGAGTTCTAATCACGCTGCGTAGCGTCTTGAACCTCGCCCACAAGCTCTTCAAGAATGTCTTCTAAGAAGAGCACGCCGACGAGCTTGCCCGAGCGATCGAACGAACGTGCCATGTGAGCACCAACGCGCTTCATCGAAGCAAGAGCGTCTTCGAGTTCCATAGTTGCCGGCAAAGAGATCAAGGTTCTGATTCGCTTGGCCGGAATTGGTCTGTCGACTTCGTCGTCACGCAGATCGAGAACATCTTTGAGGTGCACGTAACCAACGATTTCGCTTGGGTCGCTCTCGCTGGTTAGCGGGTAGCGAGAGAATCCGTGCTTGGCAACCGCCTGCTCGATTTCGCGAGGAGTAACCGATTCACTAAACGAAACTAGGTTCGCTGTCGCAACCGAAACATCGAGCACCTTCTTTTCGGTGAACTCGAAGGCGTTCGAAAGTGCTCCAGATGAGTCGTTCAAAACACCCTCGCGAGTTGAGTGCTCGACGATGTCTTCAACCTGATCGAGCGTGTATGCGCTAAAGGCTTCGTCGCGAATCTCGATGCGCATGAGGCGTAGCGCACCATTAGCCAAAGCGTTGAGCGATACAACAATCGGGCGAACAACCTGGGCCACCAAGTAAAGCAGCGGGCCAAGAATTAGCGCAGCTCGCTCGGGAATCGAGAAGGCAATGTTCTTCGGAACCATCTCGCCGAAAACAACGTGCATGAAGGTCACTAAAACGAGAGCCATCGCAAATGACACCGCATAGCCAACGTCTTTTGGCAGGCCGGCAAGCAAAGGCTTCAGAAGATCATGGATGCTCGGCTCGACAATCAAGAGAATCGCGAGCGAGCACAGTGTGATTCCCAGCTGGGCGGTGGCAAGCATTAGCGAAACGTTCTCCATCGCCTTCAGCGTGATCTTTGCCGGACGACTGCCAGCATCGGCTCGAGGCTCGATTTGGGCCCGGCGGGCTGAGAGCACAGCAAACTCTGCTCCAACGAAGAACGCGTTAGCGGCAAGAAGAAGCACAAACCAGATTATGCCCATCCATGAATCAGACATTCTTCACCTCGCCTTCGCCGAGGTTTAGCGGGTCGGGTTTGAAGCGCACACGATCGACTCGGCGACCATCCATGCGCTCGACGCGCAAGATGCCACCATCGATTTCGATTTCGTCGCCAACCGCAGGCATGCGACCCAACTGGGCCATGATGTATCCGGCAACGGTCTCGTAAGCGCCGTCGGCCGGAACCTTGATTGCCATTTCGAGCAGTTCGTCTGGGCGAATCATTCCTGGAAACAAAACGCTCGAGTTGGCACCGCGGGTGACACCCACAGTTGCGCGGTCGTGCTCGTCGCCGAGTTCACCAACCAGTTCTTCGATCAGGTCTTCGAGGGTCGCGATGCCGGCAGTGCCGCCGTATTCGTCGGCAACGATTGCCATCTGCAAACCCTTGGCGCGAAGTTCAACCATTAGGCGCTCAAGCGACATGGTTTCAGGCACACGAATTGCCTCGACCATGATGGCGCTCACCTTAACGGCTGCGCGCTTTTCACGCGGAATCGAAGCGGCCTGCTTTACGTGTGCGATTGCGATTACGTCGTCGCTCGTGCCTTCGACAACCGGAAACCTTGAGTGGCCGGTCTTTATCGAAAGCTCAACCAATTCGGCAACAGTTGCATCAACCGAAACGATGGCCACACGAGGTCGCGGAGTCATGACATCGGCCGCGGTTAGTTGGCTCAATGCAAGAGTTTTGGTTAGCAGGGTTGCGGTCTGCGCATCAAGCGAACCGAGAGTCGCTGCACGCTTCACCAGTGACGAAAGTTCTTCGGCGGTGCGGCTCGAAGACAGCTCTTCTTTCGGTTCGATTCCGAGAGCTCTGACAACTCGGTTTCCGGTGTTGTTGAGAAATCTCACCAGCCAGAAGAAAACCCAACTGAAGGCCAATTGAAAACCGACCACAACCTTGCTGGTCTGAAGCGGAATGCTGAGTGCCATGTTCTTTGGAATCAACTCGCCCACGAGAGCGGCAAAGAGGGTGGCCAAAAAGAGCGAGATGCCGAATGAGACCGGGCCAATTGCATCGTCTGAAACCCCGAGATCGAGCAGGGTCGGTGAGAGCAATTCAGAGAGGGCCGGCTCGGCCAAGAAGCCTGTCATGAGGGTGGTTAGCGTGATGCCCAGCTGAGCGCTAGAAAGGTGGGTGGCGGTTCTGGTCAGAGCCCGGATGGTTCGGTTGAGGCCTTTTTCGCCTCGCTCACGCCGTGCCTCGAGTTCAGATCTTTCGCGGTTTACAAGAGAAAACTCTCCTGCTACAAAAAGGCCCGTGCCGATGGTGAGAACCACAGACAGGGCCAACATCAGCGGCGCATCCATGAAAGCAAGCATACAGGGGGCCATTTTCAGCAGGTAGGCTTGTAAAGGTTTTGTAAAGACAAGCAAAAAGGCGGTTCTTTTGTCAGGCACGAATTCGGGCGAAGACAACACTTTCGGCGCAAACGACTGGTTAGTCGATGAAATGTATGCCAAATACAAAGAGAACCCAGACGCGGTAGACCGCTCTTGGTGGCCGATTCTCGAGAACTACAAGCCAACAGACACCTCACACGCAACCGGCACTCCCGTTGCAGCACCAGCTCAGGTTGCGCCCGCTGCCCAGCCTGCACCGACCGGCGATGCTCCCCTAGTTGCCAAGACCACCCGCGTTGAGCCAAAGCCACAGCCGATTCCGGCACAAGCGCCAGCTACCTCGGCGATCAACATCGTTAGCGAGACCGAAGACGCAACCGAAGACCGCGTTGACTTCTTGAAGGGCATGGGCAAGGCACTTGCCACCAACATGGATGCCTCGCTCGAAGTGCCAACCGCAACCAGCGTTCGCACAATTCCGGCGAAGCTGATGATCGACAACCGCATCGTCATCAACAACCACATGGCCCGCACCCGTGGCGGCAAGGTTTCGTTCACGCACATCATCGGCTACGCGATCATCCGTGCGCTAAAAGAATTTCCATCGCAAAATGTTTACTACGACGTAATCGATGGCAAGCCAGCCGCGGTGACCCCAGCCAACATCAACTTCGGCTTGGCAATCGACATTCCAAAGCCAGACGGCACCCGCGCCCGTGAAGTTCGGCATCAAGGCGCCGTTCTGCAAAAACAGA
>CAZSRJ010000062.1:0-5031 GCA_964609235.1 uncultured Rhodoluna sp. | reverse complement strand
ACCCCGAAGATTCTCGAGCCGACGAATCGGTGCAAATCTTCGCCGCTCTTGAATGCCTCAATCAGTCCGGCGTCTTCACTAAGGTGGGCCATGATGCGCATTTCAATCTGCGAGTAGTCAGCAGTGAGCAAAGTCTCGAAGCCTTCGCCGACGACAAAAGAGTCTCGAATCTGTCGTCCACGTTCGCTTTTGATTGGAATGTTTTGCAAATTCGGCGAATCACTTGAAAGTCTTCCGGTTGAAGTTCCAGTTTGCGAGTAGTTGGTGTGAATTCGACCATCGGGAGCAACGGCCTTGATTACCGTTTCGACTATTTGTCGCAGCTTTGATGTTTCTCTGTGCTCGAGCAGCTTCGCAAGAAAAGGGTGCTCGGTCTGCTCGAAGAGTTCGTTCAGAGCCGCGGCATTGGTCGAGAAACCCGTCTTCACAGACTTGGTTCCGGTCATTCCGAGATCTTCGAACAGCACGGTCTGTAGTTGCTTGGGTGACGCAAGATTTATTTCTTTGCCGATAATCGAGTAGGCCTCTTTTGCAATTGCTGAAACCTCCTCGCCTAACGATTCAAAAAGTGCTTCTAGCTTTGGGCGATCAATCGAGACGCCCGTGTATTCCATGGTTGCCAGAACCTTGCTGGTTGGCAGTTCAATCTCGGTGAGAACTCGAATTTGGTCTTCTGTTCGCAGTGTTTCGAACAGTTTTGGTGCCAAGGTCGCAGTAAGCCAGGCATCGAGAGACGCATCGTCGGCAGATTCGCGTATCAGGGCGTTTTGATCACCGCGGACGACAGACAGGCCAAGGTACTCGAGGGCGATGTCATCGATTGAATAGTCTTTTCGAATCGGATTCAGCAGATAGGTCATTAGAAGAACGTCGAATTCAACTCCAGAGAGGTCGAGGTCAAGCTCGAGTAGCCTTCTGGTGGTGTTCTTTGCATCGAATAGAGCTTTCGCCGAGCCATTCGACGCAAGCCACTGACCGATTGCTTCTGAAACTTCTTTTGCCGAGGCGGGCGCCCAGCTGTAGCGTGTCGATTCTGTTGCGAAGCCGATGCTCAGAATGCCACTCTCGCCAAATTCGAAAGCAATTGCTAAAAGCCCAGTAGTCGTTGTGACCAACTTGGTTGC
Organism: uncultured Rhodoluna sp.; assembly: GCA_964609235.1. Taxonomy (GTDB): domain Bacteria; phylum Actinomycetota; class Actinomycetes; order Actinomycetales; family Microbacteriaceae; genus Rhodoluna. The sequence continues at coordinate 3,907 of CAZSRJ010000062.1, read as the reverse complement.
TTCACTCTTAGAAATCGAAGTGTTAGCCGGAATCTCAATTTCTCGAAACACGGTTGGCGAATCGCTTTTGTTATCACTAACCGATTTTGAGTCACCAATGGGGTCGGCGATTTCGTCAGGCCCTGCCGAATTTGCCGCAGCGGAGCCTTTCAGCCTAAGAACTCTCTCGGTTAGAGACTTGAAGTGCAGTTTGCTGAAAACCTCACGCACTCGCGGCTCGTTCACACCAGAGATTGCCAAGCTATCGAGCGCGAAATCAAAATCGAGATCGCGCACCAGGTGATTGAGACGACGGTTGCGCACTGCCAGTTGCATGTGCTCGCGAAGACTTTCGCCAACCTTGCCGGCTATTTGGTCGGCCGAGTCAAAAATTGCCTGCAGCGAGCCAAATTGCTGAAGCCACTTTGCTGCGGTTTTTGGCCCAACCCCTGGTATGCCGGGCAGGTTATCCGAGGTTTCGCCAACAAGCGCCGCGAGATCTGGATACTGCTTGGCATGCACGGCATACTTCGCATAAACCGCTTCGTCATCCATGCGGGCAAGATTCAAAACACCTTTGACCGGATAAAGAATCGTCGTGTCATCGCGAATCAACTGGAATGTGTCGCGGTCGCCAGAAACCACCAGAACCCTGAACCCCTGATCTGCCGCCTGATCGGCAAGGCTCGCGAGAATGTCATCTGCCTCGTAGTTGTCGCGGGTGATGTTCTTGATGTTCATCGCATTTAGCGCCTCGCGCAGCAACTCGGTCTGCCCGATGAATTCCGGTGGAGTCTCTCCCCTTGTGCCCTTGTATTCCGGATACTCCTCGGTGCGAAAAGACTCGCGCGAAAGATCGAAGGCCACCGCGAGGTGAGTTGGTTTCTCTGCCGAGAGAATGTTCAGCATCATCGAAATGAATCCATGGATGGCATTGGTGTGCTGGCCGTCTGGCGTTCTGAAGTTGTCGGGGCTCAGTGCGTAGAAGGCCCGAAATGCCAAGGAATGACCGTCAATAAGCAGCAAGGTAGGCTTGGCATTCATAGGCATAGCCTAAGCGAATGCATGTGTGAGGAGACTCATGAACGACGAAGTGAAGACCAGCGAAGCTGCCGCCAAGTTGCTCGCCGACCGTTCAGTTGGCGAACTGGCCGAGAAAATGGGCATCAACCTAATCGAGTTGTCGGCCGAGCGAGCCGTTGCAACTATGCCGGTAGCCGGAAACACTCAGCCGTTTGGCGTTCTTCACGGAGGTGCTCACGTGGTGCTAGGCGAAAGTCTGGGCAGCATGGCGGCCAACGTCTGGGCCTATCCAGATCGCGTTGCTGTTGGCATCGAGGTGAGTGCTTCACACAGTCGCTCCGCAACCTCGGGTGTTGTCACCGGAACCTGCACTGCGATTAATCTCGGCAAGTCGCTCACGGTTCATGAAATTGTTGTCACAGACGAGCAGGGTCGACGCTTATCAACCGTGCGCATCACCAATTACCTGCGCGAAAAACCTACTCGCTAGCAGATTCGGGTTTCTTTGGGCCGAGTTGGTCAATAATCGTAACGGCTACCTCGTGCATGGTCAGCCTTCTATCCATTGACGCCTTTTGTATCCAGCGAAATGCTTCGGGTTCTGTGAGGTTCATCTTCTCGTTTAGAAGGCCCTTGGCGCGATCGACCAACTTGCGGGTTTCGAATCTCTCGTTAAGGTCTTGAATCTCGGCTTCGAGGGCAGTGAATTGCTGATGCCTACTCCAAGCGATCTCGATAGCCGGAAGCAAATCATTGGGAGTGAAAGGTTTTACAACGTAAGCCATGGCTCCCGCCTCCGAAGCGCGCTCGACGAGCTCCTTTTGGCTAAAGGCCGTTAGCAAAACAATAGGAATTCTTAGTGGCTGAATTTGCTCGGCTGCAGAGATGCCGTCGAGGTTTGGCATCTTGATGTCCATCACGATGAGGTCGGGGTTCTTTGTCTTTGCGAGTTCAACTGCCTCGAGGCCGTCTGCGGCTTCGGCGATTACCTCGAAACCAAAATCCTTGAGCGTTTCAACTATGTCCATGCGAATCAGAGACTCATCCTCTGCGACCAGAACGGTTCGCTTCGCTGGTGTCTCGCTCATGCCGACAAGCATATTGGAGTTTTGGCGTAAATCGTCGATGGTCTAAACTATTTCGGTAGCCGAAGTGGCGAAATGGCAGACGCGGAGCACTCAAAATGCTTTTCCGAAAGGAGTGCGGGTTCAAGTCCCGCCTTCGGCACAAGAAGAAACCGACCCCTCGGGGTCGGTTTTTCTGTTTAGTTGGCCTCGCCCACCCTGTGCACTCTGAGCGTGTTGGTTGAGCCTGGAACCCCGGGTGGTGTGCCGGCAACTACAACGACTTCGTCGCCGATTTTTGCTAGCCCCTGAGCGAGCAGAATCTCGTCGACCTGATCCATCATCTGGTCTGTGTGCATAACCGGGTTCACCATGAAGGTCTTTGAGCCCCAAACCAGAGAGAGCCTGCGCCGAGTTTCTGCGCTAGGCGTGAAGGCGATGATCGGCACGGCTGTGCGAAGTCTTGAGACGCGACGCATCGAATCGCCAGATGCCGTGAAAACACAGACATACTTTGAGCCGAGCAGCTCTGCAATTTCAACAGCCGCTAGCGAAACCGCTCCCGCGTGTGTGTGAGGGCGGGTGCCCAAAGCCGGAATGCGGTCTAGGCCATTGTCTTCTGTCGACTCAATGATTCGCGCCATTACCTCGACGGTCTCGACAGGCCACTTGCCAACTGAGGTTTCGCCCGAGAGCATTACAGCGTCGGCACCGTCGAGAATCGCGTTTGCCACGTCAGAGGCTTCTGCTCTGGTCGGGCGAGAGTTCTCGATCATGGTCTCAAGCATTTGGGTGGCAACGATGACCGGCTTTGCCCATCTTCTCGATAGCTCGATAGCACGCTTCTGAACGATTGGAACCTCTTCTAGCGGAAGCTCGACGCCTAAGTCGCCTCGTGCGACCATGATGCCGTCGAAAGCGTCGATGATTTCTTCGAGGGCGGCAACTGCCTGTGGTTTCTCGATTTTCGCGATGACCGGCAGAAACTTGCCCTCCTCTTTCATGATTTCGTGAACCCTCACGATGTCAGAAGCGTCACGAACGAATGAAAGTGCGATCATGTCTGCGCCGAGACGAATACCCCAGCGAAGGTCATCCTCGTCTTTTTCAGAAAGAGCCGGAACATTAACCGCAACTCCCGGAAGGTTGATGCCCTTGTTGTTAGAAATTGGGCCACCAATTTCAACGACCGTGGTTACGGTGCTGTCCGAAACTTCGGTTGCCCTGAGACTCACCTTGCCGTCATCAATCAGCAAAAGATCTCCTGGCTTCACGTCGCCTGGCAAGCCCTTGAAAGTGGTCGAACAGATGTTGATGTCGCCAACAATGTCATCGATGGTTATCTTGAATGTTGCTCCCTTTTCGAGCATCACGGGGCCGGCCGCAAACTTGCCAAGTCGAATCTTTGGGCCCTGAAGGTCAACAAACACGCCAACGGGCTTGCCTAGGTCTTCGGCAGCCTTGCGAACGTTGCGATAAACCTCTTCGTGAACTTCGTAGCTACCGTGGCTGAGGTTCATTCGCGCTACGTCGACACCCGCCTCGATGATTGCTCGAATCTGTTCATAGCTCGAGGTGGCTGGGCCTAGTGTTGCAACAATTTTGGCGCGTCTCATTGGTTCCTTCTTTTGTTTATCTCGATAAGTTTATCGAGCGAGTTTTGCTAGAGGTCGAATGACCTGTCGTTTGGCTTCACTGGAGCAGGTAGCTCCGTTACACCTTCGAGATAGTTGTCGATAGCGGCAGCGGCAGAGCGACCTTCGGCAATGGCCCAGACAATCAGACTCTGGCCACGTCCGGCATCACCCGCCACGAAAAATCCATCGTGATTGGTCTGCCAA
>CAZSRJ010000061.1:0-5032 GCA_964609235.1 uncultured Rhodoluna sp. | reverse complement strand
AGCTATTTTGCGCCCCTAGAGAGCCTGCACAGTCGCACAAGACGCATGGTGACGAGCGCTGCCGACGTTCAGTGGACAATTGTGAAGACCGAGTACGAGGCTCTGCAACTCGAGTTTCAGTGGATAAAAGAATTCCAGCCGCCCTACAACATTCGATTCAAGGATGACAAGTCATACCCCTACCTGGCAATTTCGTCAGGCGACGCCTATCCGCGTGCTTACATCACTAGAAATCGCGAGTTGCCAGGGCACAAGTATTTCGGCCCGTATACCAATGCCTGGGCGATTCGAGAGACATTAGATACCTTGCTCAAGGTCTATCCGGTGCGCAGTTGTAGCGCGGGCGTCTTCAATCGGGCCAAGAGCACCAATAGAGCATGTTTGCTTGCCGACATTGGCAAGTGCAGCGCGCCCTGCGTCGAGAGAATTAGCAAAGAAGACCACAAGAAACTGTCTAACGATTTCGCCGATTTCATGGGTGGCGGCGACAGCAAGCACATCGAGAGCCTCAGAGCACGCATGCTGGTTGCCAGTGACGAGCAGCACTACGAACGCGCCGCAAAACTTCGCGACAACATCGAAGCACTAGAAGCGGTTCTCGAAAAGAGCACGGTCGTCTTCAACGATCAGACCGATGCAGATCTCTTTGCCATAGCAGACGACGAACTTGCGGCCGCAGTGCAAATGTTCATTGTTCGTGGTGGAAGAATTCGAGGTGTTCGCGGATGGGTTGTCGACAAAGAGCTCGAGCGCGACATGCAAGAGCTGGTTGAATACGTCATTCAAAATGTTTACGCAGCTTCGAAACGAGGCACGGCCTCAGAGATTCCCAAAGAGGTAATTGTTCCCGACACTTCGCTAGATCTCTCGGCGCTTCAACTTTGGCTTTCAGATTTGCGCGGTTCGAAGGTAGACATCCGTGTGGCACGTCGGGGCGACAAACGGGCACTGCAAGAGACCGCTATGACCAATGCTCAGCACGCACTCTCGGTTTACAAAATGCGTCGCAGCACCGACTTCACGGCAAGAGCAGATGCCTTGGCCGGAATTCAGCGTGCCCTTTCACTAAGCGATGCACCACTTAGAATCGAGTGTTTTGACGTGAGTCATCTAGCCGGAACCGACGTCGTGGCATCGATGGTCGTTTTCGAAGATGGGCTTGCCAAGAAAGACCAGTATCGAAGATTCTCGATTTCTGAAACCACCGACGACACTGACTCGATCTACCAGGTGCTGATGCGACGACTGAAGTACCTCAAAGCGCCTGAAACCGACCTCGATGCCGACCCAACGAAGTTCTCGTATCGGCCGAATCTGCTCATCGTGGATGGCGGTCAACCGCAGGTGAGTGCCGCAATGCGAGCCCTATCTGACTCGGGAATAACGGATCTCGCCGTTTGCGGAATCGCGAAACGATTAGAAGAAGTTTGGCTTCCTGGCGAGAGTTTTCCGGTGATTTTGCCGAGAGCTACCGATGAGCTGTTCTTGCTTCAGCGCATCCGTGATGAAGCCCACCGTTTCGCGATTGCCTATCAGAGAACAAAGCGCTCGTCAGCAATTTCGTCGACTCTTGCCGAGATCGCCGGTTTGGGCGACAAGAGGGTTGCCGCCCTGCTCAAGCACTTTGGCTCAGCCAAGCGACTGCGCCTTGCCACTGTCGACGAGATCTCCGAAGTTGCAGGCATTGGCAAGGCTCTTGCCCAGCAGATTACGGCCTCACTGAATCCCTGAATTTCGTCACATGGGCGTGTCGCGAGCAGATAAACTCACTTCGACACGCCGAAGGGAAGAGATGAACGAGGAACGCAGGCACGAGCTGCTCATCGTTACTGGCATGTCTGGCGCGGGTCGCTCGACTGTTGGAAACGCCCTCGAGGATCTCGGTTGGTATGTGGTCGATAACCTGCCTCCGCAGATGCTCGGCCCAATCGCAGATTTGTTCACAATGACCAAGGCGAGACTGCCGAAGCTGGCCGTGGTAATCGATGTTCGTGGCGGCGAATTTTTCGGTGAGTTGCACGAAAACCTCTCGCAGATGCGCAGCAGAAACCTAAACCTTCGACTGCTATTTCTTGAGGCAACCGACTCAGCGCTCGTCAAACGCTTCGAGCAGGTTCGCAGACCGCATCCTCTGCAAGCAGACGGAACAATTCTCGACGGCATTGCGAGCGAGAGAAATCGTTTGCTCAGTTTGCGCGAATCAGCCGATGTAATCATCGACACGAGTGACCTGAACGTTCACCAGCTGAGCAACAAGATCACCGACAGTTTTTCTCTCGAAGAAACCAAGAAACTTCACCTGACCGTCATGAGTTTTGGTTTCAAATACGGGCTTCCAACAGACGCCGACCAGGTGGCAGACATGCGGTTTATTCCGAATCCATTCTGGGAAGAGTCACTCAGACCTTTTACCGGCGAAGATCGCAACGTCAGCAATTTCGTGCTCGGCGCTGAGGGGGTTGAGGAGTTCATTGAAAACTATCTTGCGGCCCTTCGCCCGGTGCTTAGGGGTTACACCAACGAAAACAAACGCTACGCAACAATCGCAATTGGCTGCACCGGCGGAAAACACCGCTCGGTTGCCGTGAGCAAAAAGATTGCAACAGAACTGGCAAAATTTGAAGACGTCGCGGTGAGCTTGAAGCACCGTGACCTTGGAAGGGAATAGCGATGGCGCTAACTTCAGACGTTAAAGACGAACTCGCACGCATCGAGGTCACCAAGAGCGCAACCAGAGTTGCCGAACTGTCTGCGATTCTTCGCTTCGCCGGTGGTCTGCACCTGATTAGCGGGCGCGTTGTCATCGAAGTCGAAGTTGATGCGGCCTCGATCGCTCGGCGCGTTCGCAAAGACCTAATGGAAGTTCTCGGCATCGAGAGCGAGCTTGCGGTTATCGCACCGAGCGGCATTCGCAGAACCAGTCGTTACCAGGTGAGAGTTATCGCTCAGGGTGACCTGCTCGCTCGCCGAGCCGGGCTAATCGACCCGAAGGGTCGACCGGTTCGTGGTCTTCCGGCACACCTGGTCTCGAGCACGATTCAAGAAGCGCAAGCTGTTTGGCGCGGAGCGTTTCTGGCACACGGATCGCTAACCGACCCAGGTCGCTCGGCCTCACTCGAGGTAACCGCGCCTGGCAATGAAGCGGCAATGGCCCTTGTCGGTGTCGCGCGCAGGCTCGGCGTTGTGGCCAAAGCTCGTGAGGTTAGGGGAGTTCACCGCGTAGTGGTTCGAGACGGCGAGGCGATCGCTGCGATGCTAACCCAGATGGGCGCTCACACCAACGTTCTTAAGTGGGAGGAAGCTCGACTAAGACGAGAGGTTCGCGCCACGGCAAACAGGCTGGCAAACTTTGACGACGCGAACTTGCGCAGGTCTGCGCAGGCGGCAGTTGCTGCTGGCGCGCGAGTTAAACGAGCCCTTGAAATTCTCGGCCCAGACATTCCTGAACACCTGCGTTATGCCGGCGAGCTCAGGCTCAAATTCAAGGATGCGAGCCTTGACGAGTTGGGTCACCACGCAAACCCACCGATGACCAAAGACGCGGTTGCCGGTCGCATTCGACGCCTGCTGGCTATGGCAGACAAGAAGGCCGAAGAACTCGGAATTCCGGCCACTGACGCCAACCTGCCAGAAGACCTCGACGACTAAGTCGGAATAACCGCGGATTTTCTAAGTTAAACCCTAAGAAGGAGCAATTCATGAGCAACTACAAACTTCCAGACCTGACCTACGACTACGGATCACTCGAGCCACACATCTCGGGAAAGATCATGGAGTTGCACCACAGCAAGCATCACGCAGCATACGTTGCAGGCATTAACGGTGCTCTCGCGGCGCTAGAAGAGGCGCGCGAAAAGAATGACTTTGCCAACATCAATAAGTTGCAGAAAGACCTTGCCTTTCACCTGGGCGGACACATTAACCACTCAATCTTCTGGAAGAACCTAACCCCTGACTCAGAGGGTCGCCCTGACGGAGAGCTCGCCGCAGCCATCAATGAGTTCTTTGGTTCTTTCGAGGCGTTCCAGGCTCACTTCAACGCCACCGCATTGGGCATTCAGGGCTCTGGCTGGGCATTCCTCGCCTGGGATTCACTCGGCGAGCGCCTGATCATCGAGCAGCTATACGACCAGCAGGGCAACCTTGCGGCAGCCACCATCCCAGTTTTGATGCTGGATATGTGGGAGCACGCCTTCTACCTCGACTATTTGAACGTCAAGGGTGACTATGTAAAGGCCTTCTGGAACATCGTCTCGTGGAGCGATGCTTCGGCACGCTTTGAGGCTGCTCGCAAGCAAACAAAGGGTCTCCTGCTAGGCTAGGCCTAGATTTTCCACCCGATGATGCGTGGTGAACACCTAGTAACCGCGCCCGATTTGGTGGCGCCCAATCATCTGGAGAACACATGGCTACTCGCGTTGGAATCAATGGCTTTGGTCGAATTGGCCGCAACTACCTGAGAGCAGAGCTCGCCAAGGGAACCGAACTTGAGATCGTTGCTGTAAACGACCTAAGCGACCCGGCCTCGCTTGCCCACCTTTTGAAGTACGACTCAGTTACCGGCCGCCTTAACCAAGAAGTAAAGGTTGACGGCCAGAACATCATCGTCGGCGGAAACACCATCAAGGTTTTGGCCGAGCGCGACCCAGCGAACCTTCCCTGGGGTGAACTTGGTGTTGATATCGTTATCGAGTCAACCGGCCGCTTTACAGACGCCGCTGCGGCACAGGCTCACATCACCGCCGGAGCAAAGAAGGTAATCATCTCGGCTCCAGCCTCCGGAGACGCCGCGACCTTCGTAATGGGCGTTAACGACCACGAATATGACTCGGCGAAGCACCACATCATCTCGAACGCTTCTTGCACGACTAACTGCCTCGCTCCATTCGCAAAGGTTTTCAACGACAAGTTCGGAATCGAGAACGGTCTAATGACAACCGTTCACGCTTACACCGCAGACCAGAACCTGCAGGATGGCCCGCACGGCGACCTTCGTCGCGCGCGCGCAGCTGCAATCAACATCGTTCCGTCA
>CAZSRJ010000060.1:3629-5057 GCA_964609235.1 uncultured Rhodoluna sp. | reverse complement strand
GTTGCGCGCCGACTCGGGCTGAACGAAAGTTGGGTTGGCGGCATAAAAGTCGAGCAGCGGTTGCTGAAACTCGCTGAGCTTAAAGAAGTAGTTGGTCTCGTGCAGTTTCTCAACCGGCTTCGAGTGAATCGCGCAAACCGACTGGCCCGCGAAGTCGCCCTCGCCGTCGATTAGGTCGCCGTCGGTTTTGTATTCTTCGCAACCAACGCAGTAGTTGCCCACAAACTCGCCGCGATAGATAAAGCCCTTGTCATAGAGGTGTTGCAAGAACTTCTGCACGTTCTTTTCGTGGCGAGGTTCGGTGGTGCGAATGAAGTCTTGGTTGTCGATGTCGATGGTCTCGAGCAGCGGCAGCCAGGCGTCGTGCACCAGCTTGTCTACCCAGGCCTGTGGCTCAACCTTGTTGGCAGCCGCGGTGCGAAGAATCTTCTCGCCGTGCTCGTCTGTGCCGGTTAGCAAGAAGGCATCCTCGCCGCGTTGTCTGTGCCAGCGGGTCAAAACGTCTGCGGCCACCTCGGTATAGGCGTGACCGATGTGCGGGGCATCGGTCACATAGAAGATCGGCGTCGTTGCATAGAAAGACGCATCCGGGCGGTTAGGCATTCACCTATCTTAACCGAGCCGGCTATTGCTTGTCTTTGCGGGCATCGAGGCTGAGTTGATAGAGCTCGCCCTTAGAAACCTTCGACAACTCGGCAATCTGATTGACGGCGTCTTTCAAGCGTTCGCCCGATTCGACGAGTGCCAGCACATCTTCGACCAGGGTGTGAATATCACGGATGAGTTCGCCGGCACCGGCGATCACCACAACAAACTCACCCTTCGGGTCAGACTTGGCCCACTCGGCAAGCTGAGCCAGAGTGCCGCGTTCGGTGTGCTCGAACTTCTTGGTGAGTTCGCGCGACACAGATGCTTTGCGGTCGGCACCAAAGACTTCGGCGGCAACCTGCAGCGAGTCAAAAAGGCGGTGCGGCGATTCGAAGAAAATCATGGTTCTGCGCTCGCGCAGCAACTCTTCGAACAGCGTGCGGCGCTCGCCGTCTTTGCGCGGCATGAAACCCTCGAATGTGAAGCGGTCGGTTGGCAAACCAGAAACCGCGAGCGCGCTTAGAACCGCCGATGGCCCTGGCACGATTGTCACGTCTACCCCGGCCTCGGCACAGGCTCGAACAAGGAATAGTCGCCGTGGCTCAGGATGTTGATGAGCCGGGCATGCAACACGCCTTCCGGGTCGTCCGCATCGTCGGTTGGGATGCAGGCTGAGAACTTCGAGAAGCCATGAAAACTCGCTGACTTCTCCAGCACCGAGCGCAGCATGTTGAAGTGGTAGGTGTACAGCTCGCCCAACCGAGCAGCCTGGTACAGATCCGTCAGCACCGCCACATGGTGGAAAAACGGAGTCGCCCCGGTGTAGGCCAGGTTGTATGT
>CAZSRJ010000060.1:0-3619 GCA_964609235.1 uncultured Rhodoluna sp. | reverse complement strand
CCCTGGCACGATTGTCACGTCTACCCCGGCCTCGGCACAGGCGCGAACCAGATTGAAGCCAGGGTCGCTGACGGTTGGCATGCCCGCGTCGCTGACCACTAAGAGGTCGTGTTCGCGAGCCACTTCAACCAGTTGTTCGAGTCGTTCGCGCTCGTTGTGGTCGTGCAGGCTATAGGTCTTGGCGTTGATCTTTACGCCTAGCGCTTGGGCCAGCTTGAACAGGGTTCGGGTGTCTTCGGCTGCAATGTAATGCGAGCCAACCAGGTGCTCGACAAGTCTCGGCGAGGCATCAGAGAGGTTTCCGATGGGGGTCGCGGCGAGAATTAGCACAGCCCAAAACTAGCACCGCGGCCAAAAAGGGGTCGCCAAACTAGCATTAGAGGGTGTTCGCCCAACTATCCAAACTCGCTTTCGAGCCGCGCATCCGTGCCCTGTTCGACCGCTGGGCTATCTGGGCGATTGTCGGCTTGGCCGCGGTGCTGAGGTTCTTTGACCTCGGTTACCCCAAGAAACTGGTTTTCGACGAGACCTACTATGTCAAGGATGCGCTCAGCCTGATTCAGGGCGGTTTCGAACGCAACTGGCCAGAAGGTGCCGACGACGTTCTGGCCTCGGGCCAGGTTCCGACGATGCTAGAGACCGGCTCGTTTGTTGTGCACCCGCCACTGGGCAAGTGGATAATCGGTGCCGGCATGTGGCTCTTCGGCCCCAGCAACTCTTTCGGTTGGCGCTTCAGCGTTGCCCTGCTCGGCACCCTCGCCGTTCTGCTGATCATGCTCATCGCACTCAAGCTATTCAAGTCAACGGTTTGGGCCGCGCTCGCCGGATTCTTCTTTGCAATCGATGGTGTGGCAATTGTTCTAGCGCGAACCGCATTGCTCGACACGATTCTGATGTTCTTCGTTTTGCTGGCGTTCTGGTTTTTGCTTCTCGATCGCGAGCGGCATTTCGGCATTCTCTGGCGACGACCCTGGCTCTTGGCTGCCGGCATAGCTCTTGGCGCCGCAACCGCGGTCAAGTGGAACGGTGTCTACTTCTTGGCGTTCTTCGGTGTTTACGTTGTGATGACCGAGGTGCTTGCCCGCCAAGAATTCTCGATCTTGCATTTTCTGAAAACTTCGGCAACCAAGTTTTTGATTATGGTGCCGATTGCCTTCGCAACTTACCTCGCGAGTTGGACGGGTTGGCTCGTAACCTCTGGCGGCTACGATCGCGGTTTCGCCGATGACGTTGCGAATCGTTTCACCGGGTTGTTGGCTTGGGTGCCGATTCCGCTTCAGTCGCTCTGGCAATATCACGTCGACGCATACAACTTTCACATTGGTCTTCGAACCAGCCACGCCTACGCGAGCAATCCACTCACCTGGTTGTTCATGGGTCGCCCAACTTCTTTCTTCTACGAGGGAACAGCGCAGGGCGAGGGCACCTGCAACGCGGTCGGCGGTTGCTCGAGTGCCATCACGGCTCTCGGCAATCCACTGATCTGGTGGGTGGCAATCGCTGCAATGGGCTTCTTGCTTTGGTTGTTCGTGCGCAAAAGCGACAAGACCGCGGGCATGATCCTGGTTGGCATCGCGGCCGGCTACCTGCCTTGGCTGATTTACCTTGAGCGCACGGTCTTTCACTTCTATGTGATTGCCTTCGAGCCGTTCGTAATTCTCGCCCTGGTTTACGCCATGGCCACTCTGTGGCGGTCTGTGGGCGCTCAGGGGCGGCAGAGACTCTTTGGCGCTTATGCTGGCTATGCGCTTGCTAGCGCGGCATTTAGCGCTTTCTTTCTGCCGATTTGGCTCGGCACCCAGACTCCTTATTGGTTCTGGCTAATACACATGTGGATACCGAGCTGGATTTAAATGGCAAATAACTACCGTGCAGTCTTGAAGTCGCCGGGCTTTCTTAGGGTCATCACAAGCCAGCTTCTAGCGCGTTTTCCTTTTGGCATGATGAGCCTGGCCCTAGTCATGCACATTCAACACGTTTATGACTCGTGGGCCATCGCCGGATTCGCGCTCGGAGCCGAGACCGTTGGCGCTGCAGTTAGCGGGCCTGTGCTGAGCCGCCTGATGTCAAGACTTGGCGTTACCCGAGTCATCATTCCGTTTTCGATTGCAACCGCTTCGGCCATGTTTGCGATTGCCGTTTATTCAGACAACTATCTGATCACCATCGCCCTCTCGGCGATTGTCGGTCTAACCTCGCCACCGATTCAAGCGGCCGCAAGAACCGTTTATCCAACCCTCGTAAAGAAACGTTTGCTCTCATCGGTCTATGCACTCGACGCAACCGCGCAAGAAATCATCTGGGTCATCGGCCCGGTTCTTGCAACCGTTCTCGCCGCGCAAATCAACACGGCGTTTCCGGTATTGGTGATGGCCACTTTGCAAATTCTCGGCGCATGGATGTTCGTTGCCAACAAAGAAGTCTCGAGCCTCAAGATTCCAAAATCGAATCGACGCATCGGTGGCGTTCTCAAGAACAAAGTCGTCTTTGCGAATCTCGTTCTCGGCATGTTGCTGATCGGCAGCTTCAGCGGTGTCGAAGTTGGAACGGTTGCCATTCTCGGCAAAGAGAGCGCCGGGCTCGTGATCGCGGTGTTCTCGATTGGCTCAATTCTCGGTGGCGTGCTGCTCGGAAATCGAAACAAGGGCAAGTGGGCGCTCACTCGCTTCTTGGCGCTGATTACTTTTGGCTACCTGCTGGTATTCGTGAATCCAACCGACGCAATCTGGTTGTCGTTTGCCTGGTTTGTGGCCGGGCTCGGCATTGCCCCGGCCCTCGGAACCCTGAGTGCGATCATCGGCGTCACCGTGAAGACTTCTGACGCGCCAGAGGCATACGGCTGGACGGGCACCGGTCAGCTAATGGGCTACTCGGCCGGCGCGGCTCTGGCCGGAATCGCAATTGAGGTAGTTTCGCCAACAGCGTCACTATTGATTGCAGTGGTTTTCGGTTTGGGTGCGACACTGGTAGCCATGATGTCACTGAGCATCACGCCGGCACTGGGAAAGCAATCGACAGACACCCAGAGCTTGCCAATCGTCAAGGAGTAGTAATGGCTGTTTTCGCCGTCACATACCTCTATAGCGCCGACCCTGATGATGTGAACCTCATTCGGCCAAGCCACCGGGCCTGGTTGGCTGAGCGTTTGGCAGAGGGCAGTTTGTTGGCAAGCGGGCCAATGGTCGACAACCCAACCGCACTCTTGATTTGGCGTGCCGATTCGGTCGAGTCACTGGCCAAGTTGCTAGACCAAGACCCATTCGACATTGCCGGCTACATCGGCGAACGCACGATTACCGAATGGAACCCGGTCTTTGGCCCGTGGAGCGCACAGTGAGCTCGAGCAATCAACCGCTGGTGATGCTCAACTCGGGTCGGGTAATGCCTCAGCTTGGCCTCGGCGCATACAAGGTGAATCAAGACATCGCTGTGCAGTTGGTTCAGCATGCCCTCGAGATCGGCTATCGCCGCATCGACACCGCTGCGCTCTATGACAACGAAGCCGAAGTCGGTGCAGCAATTCGCAAGAGCGGCGTTGATCGCGAAGAAGTTTTTGTAACCTCGAAGATTTGGAACGACCGCCACGGATACGCCGAGGCGAAAGAGGCCATTCAAGAAT
>CAZSRJ010000059.1:0-5167 GCA_964609235.1 uncultured Rhodoluna sp. | reverse complement strand
TTACATCGACGTCGAAGAGTTCTGTCTTGGGCATCAAGGTAGATGGTGCAACCAAGGTGACTTTTGCGCCGAGCAAATTGAGTAGATGAATGTTTGAGCGAGCAACCCTTGAGTGCAGAATGTCTCCGACAATCAAAACTGAGACACCGGCAAGATCTCGACCGGTGGTTGCACCGATTCCGTGCAAACGCCGGCGCATTGTCATGGCGTCTAGAAGCGCCTGGGTCGGGTGTTCGTGTGTGCCGTCGCCGGCGTTCACAACGGCAACGTTCATCCAGCCGCTATTAGCGAGGGTATGGGCGGCACCAGAAGCTGAGTGCCTAATAACAAATGCATCGGCACCCCCTGCGGCTAGTGTCAACGCAGTGTCTTTCAGGCTCTCGCCCTTAGAAACGCTCGAACCCTTCGCCGAAAAATTGATCAGGTCGGCAGACAATCGCTTGGCTGCAAGCTCGAAAGAAGTTTTTGTACGAGTCGAGTCTTCGAAAAAGAGGTTCACTACCGTCTTGCCCCTGAGCGTAGGCAGCTTCTTCACCTCTCGGGTGTTCACCTCGGCCATTTGATCTGAGAGGTCTAGCAGATGGATTGCCTCATCGCGGGTTAGCTCCAAGGTGCTTAGCAGGTGTCTCACTGTTCAATCACCACCGATTCGCTTCCGTCGGTATCGCCTAGCAAAACGCTAACTCGTTCATCCTTCGCAGTCGGAAGGTTCTTGCCCACAAAATCAGCACGGATTGGAAGCTGGCGGTGACCCCTGTCAACTAGAACAGCGAGACGCACGGCTCTCGGCCTGCCAATGGCATTTAGCGCATCTAATGCTGCTCTTACAGTACGTCCGGTAAACAAAACATCGTCAACTAGAACAACAACCTTGTCGTCGATGCCACCTGCCGGAATTGTGGTTGGGCTGACGGCCCGAATCGGTTGTCGCGCCAGGTCATCCCTGTGCATTGTGATGTCGATGCGACCTAAGAAATCGGCGGGCATGGCTGAGCCGTTTCTGCGGATAATTTCAGCGATGCGCTCGGCCAGTACGACCCCGCGGGTTGGGATGCCGAGAATGACTAGATCGTCAGTGCCGTGGTTGGATTCGAGAATCTCGTGCGCGATGCGCGTTATAGCGCGACCAATGTCGTCGCTGTTCAAGACGGTGCGTGAACTCACGCCCACCTCCTTCTGCGCCTCGCAGTGCGCTGTTAAAGGATGATGCTCTGTAAATAATAGGCTACTTGGCCGATTTTGTCGAAACGATTTTTGAAAGGAGTCCGTTTACAAAGCCCGCCGAGTCATCTGTAGAAAGCTCCTTGGCCAACTCCACGGCTTCGTTAACTGCCACGGCATCGGGAATTTCGTCGTTGAACAGAATCTCCCAGCTTCCAAGCCTCAAAATGGCACGGTCGAGAGCTGGCATTCTCGCAATCGTCCAGCCCTGTGCATAGGTTTCAAGCGTGTCGTCGATTTCAGCGCCGTTCTCGGTGACCCCGAGCACGCACTTTCGGGCGTATTCGAAAATCTCAACCTGCTGGTCACGCTCGTCGCTTAGACGCTCGCTTTCGTCGAGCATCTCAATAGCAGTCAGCTCGCGAATGTCTGCGGCGAAGAGAGCGTCAACCGCCCTCTTGCGTGCCTTTGATCTTGCGCTCACCGATTAGTCTGTAACGCGGCCGAGGTAATCGCCGGTTCGGGTGTCAACCTTCACTTTGGTGCCCTGTTCGACGAAGAGCGGCACCTGAATCTCCAGGCCAGTTTCAAGGGTTGCTGGCTTGTTGCCGCCCGTTGAGCGGTCTCCCTGTAATCCGGGTTCGGTGTATGTGATCTCGAGAATCACCGAGGCTGGCAGCTCGACATAGATGGGGTTGCCCTCGTGAAGAGCAACTACAGCCGACTGGTTCTCAAGCATGAAGCCGGCGGCCTCACCTACTGTGGCCTCTGCAACTGTGAACTGCTCGTAGCTGTCGACATCCATGAAAACAAAGCCGCTGCCATCGTTATAGAGGTAGGTCATGTTTCGTTTGTCAACATTTGCGGTCTCAACTTTGACGCCCGCGTTGAAAGTCTTGTCAACGACCTTGCCGCTAAGAACGTTCTTGAGTTTCGTTCTAACGAAAGCCGGACCCTTGCCAGGCTTGACGTGCTGAAACTCAATTACAGCCCAAAGTTGGTTCTCAATGTTGAGCACCATGCCGTTTTTTAGGTCGTTAGAGGTTGCCATGAACTATTCCATTTCTTGCTGAAAGATTTAACCTCGGCAAGTCTACGACACGAGGTTGCTTGAGTAAGTTATCTAGCTGTTTGCCAGCTGGTGCAATGCCAGAGCATACGAGTTGATGCCAAAACCGGCGATTACTCCCGTTGCAACGCCCGAGATTACGCTCGTGTGACGAAACTCTTCGCGAGCGTGGGGGTTGCTGATGTGAACCTCAACCAGTCTGAGTTTCGCCTTTGTCACCATCGCGCAGGCGTCGCGCAGGGCATATGAGTAGTGAGTGAATGCTGCGGGGTTTATGACCACGTCTGCACCCGTGTCGACCGCTTGGTGAAGCCAGCCGATTAGCTCTGACTCAGAGTCGGTTTGGCGAACTTCAGCGGTCAAATTCAGGTTTGAGGCAGTTGACTCGACAAGGGCGACTAGATCGGCCCATGAGGCATCTCCGTAGATCTCAGGTTCGCGTGACCCAAGCCTCGAGAGGTTGGGTCCATTGAGCACAAGAATCTTCGCCATAGTCTAAAACTAGCCGATTACTCGGCGATTTCTTGATACGCGGCGTGAAGCATCTCGGTTGTGGGCGCCTGCATGATTGTCGGCTTGGCAATACCATCAAGCACCACGAAGCGAAGCACACCAGATCTTGACTTCTTGTCGCGCTGCATAGTCGCGAGCAACTTTTCGAATTCTTTAGCCGGATAACTGATTGGCAGACCAATGAGCTTGAACACACTTCGGTGGCGTTCAACAGCCGCATCGTCGAGCCGACCGGCAAGGCGCGCTAACTCGGCGACAAACATCATTCCCACAGCGATAGCCGCGCCGTGTCGCCACTGGTAGCGCTCGTTGTGCTCGATTGCGTGGCCCAATGTGTGCCCGTAATTCAAAATCTCTCTAAGGCCAGACTCCTTGAAATCTTCGCTGACGACCTTTGCCTTAATCGCAATGCTTCTCTCCACCAACTCGAAGAATTCGGGTGACTCGGTGTTTGTAGCTATTGCGACGTCTGCCTCGATGATTTCTAGGATGCGGGTATCGGCGATGAATCCGCACTTTACGATTTCGGCAAAGCCGGCCAAGACCTCGTTTCTCGGAAGTGTGGCGAGTGTGTCAAGGTCGACCAAGACAGCTCTTGGCGAATGAAACACGCCGACAAGGTTCTTTCCCTCAGCGGTGTTAATTGCCGTCTTGCCACCAACGGCTGCATCGACCATAGCCAGCACGGTTGTCGGAATGTGAATCACATCGACGCCCCGAAGCCAGGTTGCCGCCACGAAACCGGCGAGATCAGTTGTTGAGCCGCCTCCGAAGCCAATGATTGCGTCTGTTCTCGTAAAGTTTGCTTGACCGAGAATTTGCCAGCAGAACGCGGCAACCTCGACTCGTTTCGCTTCTTCAGTGTCGGGAACCCCAGCGAGTATCGCCTCGAAACCCGAAGAGATCAACTCTTCGCGAAGCGCTTCTGCACTTTGCGAGAGTGCAACAGGGTGCACGATGAGAACTTTTTTCGTGTTCTGACTTAGGCAAGATGCAACATTATTTAGCAGAGATCGGCCAATCAATACTTCATATGGCGCTTCGCCCCCAACCTGAACGCGCCGTAGATCATTCATTTGTCTAGAGCCTCGATGATTTCAGTCACGGTTACCTTAATTGGTTGCCCGGAGCAGTCAATGGTCAAGTCTGCGACTTCTTCGTAGAGAGGCTTGCGATCGCTATAAATTCGCTTCCAATCGGCTAATCCATTCTGAATCAGCGGCCTTTTTCCCTGGCTAAGGCGTTGGGCCATGTGGGTTCCATCGGTGCTGAGGTAAACGACGGTTGTTTGCTTCAACTTTTGTCTCGTCTGTGCACTCAAAACCACGCCACCACCGGTTGCCACAACCCCCGGCTGCGCAATCGCGGCTTCGACAATCTCACCTTCTATTCGGCGAAACTCCGGTTCGCCGTGTTCGGCAAAGAAGACATCGATAGGTCCGTGTTGTGACTTGAAAATCAAGTCGGTGTCACGAAAGTCGAGCTCAAGGTTCGCTGCGAGTTTTCTGCCAACCGTCGTCTTTCCCACTCCCATTGGGCCGACCAAAACAATCGTCTGATTCTGCATTTGCTAGTTTGTTGACCTGGAGCGAAGTTCGGCCGGAATGCTATCGAGGTAAGCCTGAAGATTCCTGCGAGTTTCACCCAGCGAATCTCCGCCGAATTTTTCAAGAACAGAGTTTGCCAAAACCAAGGCAACCATAGCTTCGGCAACAATTCCTGCGGCAGGTGCGGCGCATACATCGGAACGCTGGTGCTGAGCCTTTGCAGCCTCGCCGGTAGAAATGTCGATTGTCTTGAGTGCATTTGGCACGGTGCTAATTGGTTTCATCGCAATTCGAACTCGAATGATTTCACCGTTTGACATGCCACCTTCGATGCCGCCGGCACGATCGGTGAGCCTGCTTGCAATGCCGTTCTCGCGAACAATCTCATCGTGTGCAACCGAGCCTCGGCGGCGTGCAGTTTCAAAACCGTCTCCAACCTCAACACCCTTGATTGCCTGAATGCCCATGAGTGCCGCCGCAAGCTGAGAATCGAGACGTCTATCCCAGTGAACGAAAGAACCGAGACCCGGAGGAGCGCCGTAAACCAAGGTTTCGGTGACTCCGCCCAATGTGTCTGCCTGCTTGTGACATTCGTCAATCGCCTCGACCATTTGGGTCGAGGTGGCTGAATCAAAACAACGCACCGGGTCGGCGTCAATGTGCTCTACATCGCTCGGAGTGGGCAGAGCGTAGTTAGCACCAACCGAAACCTCTCCGATGGCTACGGTATGGGTTACCAATTTAATTCCGAGTTCACTCAAGAAACTAGATGCCACTGAACCAAGAGCTACACGCGCGGCGGTCTCTCGAGCGCTCGCCCTTTCGAGAACGGGCCTGCTGTCGGTGAAAGCGTATTTCTGCATCCCTGTGAAGTCAG
>CAZSRJ010000058.1:0-5227 GCA_964609235.1 uncultured Rhodoluna sp. | reverse complement strand
AGCCTCCGTCGGTCGCACCTTCTGCCCCGTGGTGCAGAATGACGGTGTCGTTTGCTTCGCTGTAAGCCGGAAAGTAACCGTAGACAACGCTGGCCTCGAGAAGATTGTCGGTTTGCAGGCGGTCGAGCCAGTAGCGAAGCCGGGGTCTTCCCTCGGTCTCAACCAGTTCTTCGTAGCTTGCGCCGTCGGCCTGCCTGCCAGGCTTTAGACCCCACTGGCCCATGAATGTGGCGCGCTCGTCTAAAAACGATGCGTAGTCGCGAAGGGCAATTCCCTTCACGACGCGGGTTCCCCAGAACGGAGGTGTCGGAACTGCATTGTCGCTTGCTACATCGCTGCGCGCAGGCATCTGCTCGGGCTCGGTGCGAACCAACAGGTTCTGCGGGTTCACCAGACGCTTTTTGAGCTCGGGAAGTGTAGCCGTTGCGTCGCCGCGCTTGATGCGCACGAGCGTATCCATGAGCTTCAGACCCTCGAAGGCGTCGCGAGCGTATCTAACCTCGCCATCGAAAACTTCGGCGAGATCTTGCTCAACGAAAGACCTGGTTAGTGCTGCGCCACCAAGAATCACCGGCCAGCGTTCAGAAACGCCGCGCTGATTCATCTCTTCGAGGTTTTCTTTCATGATCTGGGTCGACTTCACCAGAAGCCCGCTCATGCCAATCACATCGACATCGTGTTCTTCGGCAGCGCGCAGAATCTCATTAATCGGTTGCTTGATGCCGATGTTTACCGTATCGAAGCCGTTGTTGCTCAAGATGATGTCTACGAGGTTCTTTCCGATATCGTGAACGTCTCCCCTAACGGTGGCGAGAAGAATTCGACCCTTGCCGCTGTCATCGGTTTTTTCGATGTGTGGCTCTAGGTGCGCGACCGCTGACTTCATGACCTCAGCAGATTGCAGAACGAAAGGCAACTGCATTTCACCGCGACCGAACAGTTCTCCAACCTCCTGCATACCTTTCAACAGGTTATCGTTGATGATTTCGAGCGCGCTGGTTCCGGCGGCGAGAGCTTCGTCGAGATCTGATTCGAGGCCTTTTTTCTCGCCATCGATAATTCTGCGCTCGAGCCGCTCTTTCAGCGGCAAAGCGGCAAGCTCGGCTGCCCTGCTCTGCTTGGCCGTTGCGGTGTCTACCCCAGAAAAGACATCTAGATAGTTGGTCAGCGGGTCGTAGCTAACGTTGCCTTCAGCGTCGTATTCACGCTTGTCGTATATGAGCTCGAGTGCCGCGTCTAACTGTTCTTTAGGAATCTGGTTTAGTGGCATTATTCGCGCAGCGTGCACGATTGCCGAAGTTAGACCAACCTGAATGCACTCGTGCAGAAACACCGAGTTGAGAACGTGTCTTGCCGCTGGCGAAAGCCCAAACGAAATGTTTGAGATTCCGAGGGTGGTTTGAACGCCTGGAAAATTCTGGTTCAGAAGTTTGATGGCCTCGATGGTCTCGATGCCATCTCGTCTGGTTTCGTCTTGCCCGGTGGCGATTGGAAATGTGAGTGTGTCAACCGTAATGTCGACAAGTCGCATGCCCCAGTTTTCGGTTAGGTCTTTGATGAGCCTCGACGCAATTGCGAATTTGGTTTGCGCGGTTCGGGCCTGGCCCTCTTCGTCAATTGTTAGCGCAACTACGGCGGCGCCGTGCTCGATAACCAAAGGCATGATTCTGGCGAAACGCGAGGTTGGCCCGGCGCCATCCTCGTAGTTAACCGAGTTGACCATCGCCCGACCACCTAGGCACTCAAGCCCCGCTTCGATAACGGCGGGTTCGGTTGAGTCGAGCACCAGCGGAAGCGTGGTTGCAGTAGCCAGGCGACTAACCAGTTCTCTGGCATCGCGAACGCCGTCTCTGCCTACGTAATCAACGCAAACGTCTAGCAGGTGTGCGCCTTCTCGAGTCTGAGACTTGGCGATCTCGAGGCACTCATCCCAGTTCTCGGCGAGCATCGCATCTCTAAACGCTTTCGAGCCGTTTGCGTTCGTGCGTTCACCAATTGAAAGATAGGTCATGGTCTGGTCAAAAGGCTGGTGCTGGTAGAGCGATGCCAAACCGGGTTCGTCTGTGACCGCTGGATGCGTGAGGCTTTGCCCGCGAACCGCTGCCGCCAGTTGCGCAATGTGTTCGGGTGTGGTGCCGCAGCAGCCACCGACGAGTCCGAGCCCATAGTCACGGATGAATTGCGAGTGTGCGACGGCAAGCTCAGCTGCTGTCAACGGATAGTGTGCGCCGTTTGGGCCAAGAATCGGAAGACCCGCGTTCGGCATGCAAACAATCGGAAGACTTGTGAACTTCGATAGATAGCGAAGGTGTTCGCTCATCTCTGTGGGGCCGGTTGCGCAGTTCAGGCCAATGCCATCAACACCCAGAGCGCTAATCGACGTAAGCGCAGCGCCAATCTCGCTGCCGAGCAGCATAGTGCCGTTGGTTTCGATTGTGACAGAGACCAAAATGGCTATCTGGCGACCGGTGTCTTTCATCGCGCGCTTCGAACCGATTATTGCGCTTTTCGCTTGAAGCAGGTCTTGCACGGTTTCGATCAGAATAGCGTCTGCTCCCCCGTCGATTAATCCTCGGGCGGCATCTTGATAGGCATCGCGCAGAACCGAAAACTTTTCGTGGCCCAGCGACGGCAGCTTGGTGCCCGGTCCGAGTGAACCGAGAACCCACCGCGGTCTATCTTCTGTGCTGAAACGGTCGGCTGCGGCTCGGGCCACGTCGGCACCGGCTCGGGCTAACTCATAAACCCTTTCGGTTATTGCATACTCGGCCAGATTGGCAAAGTTTGCACCAAAGGTGTTGGTTTCGATTGCATCAGAACCGGCTTCGAGATACTTGGCGTGAATTGAGGCGATCAGCTCTGGTCGCGTGACGTTAAGAATCTCGTTGCAGCCCTCGTGCCCCTGAAAGTCTTCGAGTGATGGAGCCGCTTCTTGAATCATGGTTCCCATGGCGCCGTCGGCAATCACGACACGACTTTGAATCGCATCGAGAAAACTTTGGGAGTTTGGCGTCAACATTGGTAACAATTCTACCTTCGGTGCTTAACGCTTAAACTAGAGCAATGTCTGATTACCGCTTGTTGCGCCAGGCCAACCAGGCTGATGGCAACGCTACGAGCGTGATTGATGCCCTTAAGGCCCGCGATTCGCTAAATCAGCGAACCCTTTCGTTTGAGTTCTTTCCGCCCAAAGACGCTGATGCCGCAGATTCGCTCTGGCGGCACTACGAGATTCTTCTCGACTCAAAGCCCGATTTCGTTTCGGTCACTTACGGTGCCGGTGGTTCGAACAGAGAGACCTCGCTGGCTGTTGTCGATCGAATGGCCAAGGATGTTCTCACGGTTGGCCACCTAACCTGTGTTGGCGCAACTGCTGAGAGTTCTCGCGAAACCATAAAGCATTTCGAACAGGCCGGTGTAAGTTCAATTCTTGCCCTACGCGGAGATGCCCCGCAAAGCGATCCGCAAGCGCTTGCGACAGGCGAAATGAAGACTGCTCTAGATCTCGTTGAGCTCGCCCGCTCGGTGAGTTCACTCGAAATTGGCGTTGCGGCTTTTCCAGAGGTGCACCCCGAATCTCCCTCGATGCAGCACGATGCCAAGGTGTTGCGGCTCAAGCAAGATGCCGGTGCGAGTTTCGCGATGACCCAGCTCTTCTTCTCGGTTGAGGCCTATCTGTGCCTGGTTAGCGCTGCCAAAGATGCCGGCAGTGTCATGCCGATAGTTCCTGGTTTGATGCCAATTTCAAATTCGGCGAAAGTGTTGCGCATGGCGCAGATGAGCGGTGCCGAGGTTCCGCCTGACTTGCTACAGAAACTCGAGAACGCTTCAGAAAGTGAAGCCCGAATAATTGGCATGGATTTCAGCGTGCAGCTAGCCAACGATTTGCTAAATGCAGGTGCACCGGGGCTCCACATCTTCACTCTCAACTATTCCAAGGCCGCGCTCGAGGTTGCTCGCGGTTGCGGGCTTGCCTAACACGCAAACCTGACAGCGGTTTAATGTCTGAGTCTGGGTCTAGCCTGTTCAGGTGAATGAAAAGCAATTGCCCCAGTGGGCACACCGCATCGCCGTATTCGATACAGAAACCACGGGTCTCGACCTAAAGACCTCAAGAATCGTCACCGCAAGCGTGGTCGAGCTCGATGTCAACGGCAACATAGTTGTCGACCGGGCCGAGTGGCTTGCAAATCCTGAGATCGAGATTCCTAAGGTGGCCAGCGATGTTCACGGCATCACCACCGAGATGGCAGTTGCCGAGGGCCGAAACTACAGAGAAGTCATTGCAGAAATTCTCGACGCGCTTCGCGATTGCTTCAGCCGAGGCATTCCGGTCGTCGCCTACAACGCGCCTTACGACTTCACCATTTTAATGAACCAGGCAATTGCTCTCGGGCTCGACCCGATTGTTGAACCGATGCCGGTAATCGACCCGCTAGTTGTCGACAAAACTTACGACCGCTATCGCTCTGGAAAGCGAAAGTTAGAACTGGTGGCCAAACACTATTCGGTTGCCCTAGATGACGCCCACAACTCAAAAGCCGACGCGGTGGCCGCTGGTCGCGTTTGTCTAGCTATCTTGAAGGCCAACATCGAGAAGTTACCAGCAACTGCTCAAGAACTTCACGCCTCACAGATCGAGTGGGCCAAGGTCATCGACGAGGGGTTCAGCAAGTGGATGCGCGAAAATGTCGACAAAGACTTTGTTTCCGAGCCGGGTTGGCCTGTCAAAAAATAGAGGTTAAAAAAGAAAACCCCGTCATCGACGGGGTTTTCTTGTTTGGTCTATGAGAAGTTCTTGTAACGTGCGTTGAAGCGCTCGACACGACCGGCGGCATCCATGATGCGCTGCTTGCCGGTGTAGAACGGGTGAGACTGCGATGAGATTTCAACGTCGAAAACCGGGTAGCTGTTGCCGTCTTCCCACTCGATGGTCTTGTTGCTGGTGACGGTTGAACGAGTTAGGAACGCTACACCTGAAGCCAAGTCGCGAAAAACGATTGCTTCGTACTTTGGGTGAATGTCGGCCTTCATTGAAAACTTCCTCGAAAATCTAAGAATTAGTGATTATTGCTGGATGAGGTGCTTTGGCACCAAGGGTCAAGCATACCAAAGGCACTTGGCTTTGCCAATTCTTTTGTGGCCGTTTGCTGTTCGCGCAGAACGCCGTTTAGCCCCTGAATCGAGCCCGGTAGCGCCGCATGGCCATGGTCGTCGCGTTCTTACG
>CAZSRJ010000057.1:0-5558 GCA_964609235.1 uncultured Rhodoluna sp. | reverse complement strand
CGTAAAGAACGAGAAGCGCAAGGTAATTGTTGAGCGCTACGCAGAGAAGCGTCTAGCACTCAAGAAGGCTTTGGTTGACCCAACCTCAACCGACGAGCAGCGCGAAGAGGCGCGCCTTGGCTTGCAGAAGCTTCCACGCAACGCATCACCGGTTCGCGTTCGCGGCCGCGATGCAATCGACGGACGCCCACGTGGCTACCTCGCCAAGTTCGGTGTTTCTCGTGTTCGCTTCCGCGACATGGCACACAAGGGCGAGCTCCCAGGCATCACCAAGAGCTCTTGGTAACCCAAAAACCTTGATCGAACCCGGCCTCTGGTCGGGTTCTTTCTTTTTAATCGCGGGTTAATAGTGGCTAACTTGATCGCCACCAGTGGTGGTCTCGTCTAGCCTGTCCTGCGAATTCCGATAACTTCGAAATTCGCCATGGCCATGCTCGAGACTCGCTGGCATCACCAAGAGCTCTTGGTAACCCAAAATTCCTGATCGAACCCGTCCTCTGGTCGGGTTCTTTCATTTAGGCCCCAGATAAATAAAGGGGTTCAGAGGTGCCAAAAAATGCCCAATTTGCCGATTTTCGGCCCTTTTTTGCACAAAACGCCCTGAAATCCGCGTGGCAACACGCCGACAGGCTAGCATTGGCGTAGAACTACATCCTTGTAGTTTGTTTTTGACTAAACGTCATCAACGAATAAGAAGTCCAGGAGGACAAAATGTCAGCACTAAACAAGGGCGATCTCGTAGCAGCAATCGCTGAGCAGACCGGCGAGTCACAGGCTGCAGTCAACCGTGTAGTTGACGCATTCTTCGACACCATCGCAAAGACCGTTGCTAAGGGCAACAAGGTCACCATTCCAGGTTGGTTGTCAGTAGAGAAGGGTTTCCGCGCTGCACGTCAGGGCCGCAACCCACAGACTGGTGCAACCATCCAGATCGCAGCTTCAAACACTGTAAAAGTTTCAGCAGGATCGAAGCTAAAGGCAGCTGTTAAGTAGTAATTGTTTCAAGAAAAGGCGTCGACTTCGGTCGGCGCCTTTTTGCTTAACTTAGGCTTAGTGCGTGAATGATAAACAAGCGACTCTAAGTAGCAAGCTTGTTCTGCTTTCACTCGTTTTTCTTGCGGCGCTAGTTAGCGCAACTTCGCTAGCACTAGTTGTCGGTGGCGGCGCAAAACCTTTTCTTCTTCTTGACCCCGGTGATTTCGTGCGCTGGGGTTTGCCCATTTCAAGAGCACTAATGAACGTAGCCATGGCTACTGCGGTTGGTGCACTTGTTATCGCTGCCTTCGTGTTTTCTGAGGCAAGCAAACAATTGCGCACAACAATGAACATCGCTGCCGGTGCAAGCGTTGTCTGGGTTGTCAGCGGATTGCTGTCGCTCAACTTCACATATCTCAACCTCACCGGCACTGCTTTCACTGTCGAGCAAAATCAAGGGGCCGGGTTCTGGCAGTTCGTCACCGAGATTGAGCTCGGCCAGTATCTGGCTCTCAACCTTGTCGGCGGCGTGATTGTTTCTATGCTCGCAATTGCCTCGCAGCGGTTAACCGCGGCTGCCCTAATTGCCGCCGTCGCACTCCTGTCGCTTGTGCCCATGGCGCTCACTGGCCACGCATCGGGCACCGCCAATCACGGAATGGCCGTGAACTCGCTCGGTCTGCATTTGGTCGGCATTTCGATTTGGGTTGGTGGGCTTATTGCTTTGGCGATTGTTCGTCACCGCGCTGGAGTTTCGCAAGCTCAGGTTGCTAGGTTCTCAGCGCTCGCGCTGTTTAGCTTCGCCTTGGTTTTCGTTTCTGGCCTGATCAACGCGCAGTTGCGCATCGGCACGCTAGAAAACTGGATGTCTGGCTACGGCACGCTTGTTCTCTTGAAGCTGGCAACAATTGCTGCCCTCGGCGTTATCGGTGCGTTCTACCGTCGCAAACTCGTGGCCTCAATTGCAGCGAAGCCCAACGCGTTCTGGAGAATAGTCGCCGTCGAGCTGGCAATCATGGCTATCGCCATGGGATTAGCCGCTGGCCTCAGCCGCACGGCTCCGCCGGTGAACCCCACCGAACTGGTTGGCACCACCCCCGCCGAGCTGCTCACCGGTCAGAAACTGCCACCAGAGCTAACCCTTGAGACCTTCTTTACCCAGTCAAAGCCAGATCTAATCTGGCTGCTGGTTTCGGCCTCTGCAATCACCGCCTATCTGCTCGGTGTTCGACGCCTCAAAATGCGTGGCGACAAATGGGCGCCAGGTCGAACCGTGTCATGGGTTTCGGGAATGCTTCTGCTTGCCTTCATTACTAGCGGATCACTCAATGCCTATCAGGAATACCTATTCAGCGTGCACATGGTTGCGCACATGCTGCTAACCATGGCCGTGCCAATTCTTTTGGTGCCCGGTGCACCAATTACTCTGCTCTCGCGCGCGGTTGAAAAACGCAGCGACGAATCTAGGGGTGTGCGCGAGTGGGCGCTCTGGGCCGTGCACACAAAATACGCGCAAGTCATCTCACATCCGATTATTGCGGCCGTGCTGTTTGCTGGTTCGCTGGTTGCGTTCTACTTCACACCGATTTTTGGTTGGTCAACGCGCGAGCACGTCGGTCACGAGTGGATGGTTATGCACTTCTTGATCACCGGTTACCTGTTTGTGCAGTCGATTATTGGTGTAGATCCAGGGCCGCACAAGATTCAGTTTCCGATGCGAATAATGCTTCTCATCGGCACACTCGCGTTTCACGCGTTCTTCGGAATGGCGTTGATGGCTGGCGACGGATTGCTTTTGCCCGAGTGGTTTGGCGCAATGGGTCGCACCTGGGGGCCAACTCCTCTTGAAGATCAAAAAATAGGTGGCGCAATAGCGTGGGGAATCGGCGAATTGCCGACCGCAGCGCTTACGATTATCGTCTCGGTTCAGTGGTTCAGATCAGATGCTCGCGAAGCTCGTCGTTTAGATCGCGCAGCAGACCGTGGGGGCAACAAAGATCTAGAGAACTACAACGCCATGCTTTCAAAACTCGCCGACCGAGACCAGGGGTCTAATTAGTGATACAGGTTCAACTTTCCGACGAACAGAAACGCCTTTTCGAATACATCGAGTCGACCGAGGCTCACGTGTTTGTCACGGGTCGCGCCGGAACCGGAAAATCAACCCTGCTCAATTACCTGGTTGAGAACACTGACAAATCGGTTGCCGTGGTTGCCCCTACTGGCATCGCCGCCCTGAACGTGAACGGTCGAACCATCAACTCGCTCTTCGGTTTTCACTTCGACCTGCTGCACGACGTTGACTTCGGCAAACAGATGCGCCGCTACACCCGAGAGATTCTGGCGGCCATCGACCTCTTGGTTATCGATGAGGTTTCGATGGTCAACGCAGACACCATGGATGCCATCAGTCGCGCGATGGGGGTTGCTCGAGGTAAGCGCAAGGTGCCGTTTGGTGGCGCTCAGGTGGTTATGTTCGGCGACCCTTACCAGCTGGCCCCGGTGCCGCCGCGCAAGCCGCACGAGATCGCATACATGGGCGAAAACTACCAAAGCCTATGGTTCTTCGATGCGCACGTCTGGCGAGATGCGGGGCTTGAGAGATACGAACTGATTGAAATCTTCAGGCAGAAAGACGGCCGATTCAAAGACATTCTGAACGCCATCCGTGACGGTTCGGTAACCCAAGAGATGCTTGACGAGCTGAATCAGCAGGCGGTTCGGGCTATTCCGCACAACGACGTTTTGCGCCTTGCCACCGTGAATGCCATGGTCGACAGCGTTAATCGCAACCGGCTCGCCGAGTTGCCTGCTAAGTCGAGGGTGTTCAAGGCCCAGGCCAGCGGCGACCTCAAGGCATTCGAGAACACCAAGCCTGCAGAAGAGCAACTCGAGCTCAAAGAAGGCGCTCAGGTGATGTTCATCAAGAACGATGACTCGAGCCCATTCAAAGACTCGGATGGTTCGGCCATCAGGCGTTGGGTCAACGGAACCATCGGACGAGTGGTTGAGTTCAAGAGCGATAGCCACATAATTGTCGAAGCCGATGGAGTGCGGCACGATGTTGGTCGAGCAACCTGGGAACAGGTGAAGTATGAGCTCGAAGAGTATTTCGACGAAGACACCAACAAGGTAAAAGAGAAGATCATCTCGGTGCCCGTGGCCGAGTATCGACAGTTTCCTCTGCGCTTGGCCTGGGCCGTGACAATTCACAAGTCACAGGGTCAAACCTTTGACGAAGTGATGATTGATCTTGGCAGCGGTGCCTTCGCAACCGGACAAACCTATGTTGGGCTAAGCCGAGTTAGATCGATGAACGGTCTTTATCTGAACCGTGCAATTCGTTTGGCAGACATAAAAGTTGACACCCGAGTTCTGGCTTTCATGAATGGACATCACAACACTGAGACTCCCGGAATCGACGACGTTGATTACGGCGACTTCTTGCCAGATGACGACGTGCCGATTTTCTAAACGGTCTTTACCCGCAGCGATTTGAAGCGGTCGATGAATTTGATTTCAGAACCGTCGGCCGCTTGAGCAGTTGCCCATTCAATTTCTGGATCACCGTCGAATTTCCAGTTCGGCCAATCGTTTAGCAGAACGCGCAAGAACGCACCCGCCTCGTGTTCGGTAATGTTCATTCCCATGCACGAGTGACGACCAAAACCAAATGCGAGATGCGGTTTGCGCTCTCTGTGCATGTCGAATCGATCGGCGTCTGGCCAAATTGATTTGTCATGATTCGCCGAAACGAAACTCAGCAGAACATATTTGCTCGGATCTCTATCGGCGTCGTTGGCAGTTCTGTCTGCCTCGAGAACGCGCTCCATCTTTGGCAGCGGCGACAAAAACCGCACCATCTCGGCAATCGTTCTGTTGAACCAATCTTGATTCGACTTCAGAAATTCGCGATCGTCATCGTTGCCAACCAGGTGCCAAGTGAGCCCTGTCAGCAACTTGATGACAGTGTCACGCCCGCCAGCTAACAAGACGTTGGCTATGCCCTGCATCTCGTCGCGAGTGATTGGCCCGCCGTCGACCTGCAGCTGCGAGACGACATCCCAGACATCTTGCTTGGCTGGGTCGGTGACCGGGTTGGCCTGGGCTGCGTCAAAAACCCTTTCTAGATAGGCCTGCAGGGTCTTGCCGTCTCGAACGTGCTCGACGGCACCTGTGCTGTGAGACTCGGCGGTCCAAACGTCAGGACCCCACGAGAGCCACTCGTCGTAATCTTGCGGGCGGTTGTAGATGATCGTGAGGCAACCGATTACGAAGGGCAGAGAGATTTCGCTAGCGATTTCACCCGAGCCTTTGGCGTTTAGTTCGCAGATCAACTTCTTGGCTAACGCCTCAAACTGCGGCACCTTAGGTTCAATCGCGGCACTTAGAAAAAGCGGTTGAACGGCCGAACGAAAACTCGTGTGTCGAGGTGGGTCGGCCTCGAGCGGCAACTGCCGATAGCTGCGAACGTCGCGATCACCAAGTAAATCGCTCGAGAAAGTGTCGAAGTCTTTCGCGGCATTTCTCACGGCTTCGTAGCCGCGTATCTCTTTTCGATCCATAGTTGTTTATTGTGGCAG
>CAZSRJ010000056.1:1096-5591 GCA_964609235.1 uncultured Rhodoluna sp. | reverse complement strand
AGGCAGAGATTGTCGACGTGCCGCTCGACCGCGCTCGCGGTTGGCGACTCGACCTCGACGAAATCGAACGCGCTTTCGCCTCGGGCGTGAAGGTGCTGCTGCTTTGCAACCCGCAGAACCCAACCGGCACCGTGCACACCCGCGAAGAGCTAACCGCGCTCGCGGCATCGGCACGCAAGCACGGGGCAGTGGTGATCAGCGACGAGATTCACGCTCCGCTGACCTACAGCGAGAACAAGTTTGTGCCATTTCTCGACTGCGGCGAAGACGCCCGCGAGATTGGCATCTGCATCACTTCATCGAGCAAGTCGTGGAACACCGCTGGGCTCAAGGCGGCCATAGTGGTTTACGCTTCTGACGCGATGGCCAAGCTGGTTGCCAAGCTGCCTGATGCAATGCACTGGCGCGCTTCGCTGCTCGGTGCCTTCGCAATGGCCGAGTCTTATGACGGCAGTGCCGACTGGGTTGATCAGACTCGGGAGGTTCTAAACGAGAACCGTCACTATCTGATGGCCGAACTGGCCGAGAAGCTTCCACTGGTGAAGACTCAGCTTCCTGGAGCAACTTACCTGGCTTGGCTTGATGTGAGCGAGCTCGGGCTTGGTGAGCATCCGGCAGCGAAGATTCTCGAAGAGGCCAAGGTTGCGCTCGAGCCGGGCACCTACTTTGGCCCGCAGTATGGGCAGTTTGTGCGCTTCAACTTTGCCTCGAGCAAAGAGAACATCGCAACAGCGATCGAACGAATTAGTGTGCTCTAGTCGGCCACCGAGCCGGCAGGTCTGTTGGGCTTAGAGCTGCTTTAGCGCTTGCTCGATGTCGCGAATTAGGTCGCTCGGGTGTTCGAGGCCAACCGATAGGCGAACCGTGCTTTCGGTGATTCCCATCTGCGCCTGAACGTCGCTGCCGAGTCTGCGGTGAGTTGTCGAGCTCGGGTGGGTCATGAGCGATTTCGAATCGCCGAGGTTGTTCGAGATATCGATAACCTGCAGCGCGTTCATGAACTTGAAAACCTTTGACTTATCGCCCTTGAACGTGATCGCGATTGTTGAGCCGCCGCCGCGCATCTGCTTTTTGGCAAGCGAATAGTCGGCGTGCGATTTCAACCACGGATACCTAACGGAAGCAACCTTCTTGTTTGCCTCAAGAAACTTTGCAACCTCGAGTGCGCTCGAGCTCATTCGCTCAACGCGCATCGACATGGTCTCGAGCGACTTGGTTAGCACCCACGCTTCGAACGCTCCCATGGTTGGCCCGGTGTGACGGGTGAATTGGCGTAGCACACCGTGAATGTATTCTTTGCTGCCGCAAACAACGCCACCGAGAACTCGACCCTGACCGTCGATGTGTTTGGTTGCCGAATACATCACAACATCGGCACCGAGCTCGAGTGGTTTCTGCAAGACCGGTGAGGCGAGCACGTTGTCGACAATCACCGTTGCGCCAGCCTTGTGAGCCAAATCACTAACCATGCGAATGTCTACGATCTGCATCATCGGGTTGCTCGGGCTCTCGATGAAAACTACCTTGGTCGGTTGGCTTAGTGCCGCAGCCCAAACCTTTTTGTCGTTGCCCTCGACCAGCTCGATCTGCACGCCCCACTTCGGCAGAATCTCGGTGAGCACCACATAGCAAGAGCTGAACATCGAGGCTGAGGCAACAATTCGGTCGCCAGCCTCAACCAAGCAGGCAACTGAGGCAAACATCGCAGACATTCCGGTTGAGGTGGCCAGGGCCGCCTCTGCGCCTTCTATGGCCGCGATTCGAGCCTCAAAGGTGGCAACGGTTGGGTTGGCAAAGCGCGAGTAAACGAAGTGCTCGGTCTCTTCTTTGAAGGCCGCTTCGGCCTGCTCGGCTGAGTCGTAGGTAAAGCCGGAGTTCAAGAAAAGAGCTTCGCCGGTTTCGCCGAAGCCGGTTCGCGCCAGACCGCCGCGCACCGCAACAGTGTCGGGGTGCAAGGCCCAGTTGGCCGGGGTGGCATCTGTGCTGTCTTGGTAACCCCAGGGGCGAACGCGCTTAGTCATTCGCCAAGTTTAGTTAGGCCCCGCAGATCAGGTCTAGGCGATTGGTAAGAATCTGCAACGGTGCCCGCTCGAGAAACTCGTCGACTCGCTGTTGGCTCGGCATTGTGAGCTGCACATCGGTGAAGTTCGAAAATAGTGCAGACAGCGAACTTTCGATCTGCGTGAAGTTGTTCGACTTCAGGCCGAGTTGGTTCACGGTGCGCAAGTTGTTCTGTGCCCAAACTGCTGCGAGTTCTGGCCGGTTGAAGTTGAGCTTCTTGAAGTCGGCATACATCGGGCAGTATTGCGAGTCGGTTGCCGATTTCTTTACAACTGGGGCAACTACATCCGGCTCAGCTTTTTCATAGACGCAACGCTTGAGCACCACCATCCAGAGTGCCGAACTGTTTTCGGCCGGTGCCTCGATTCCATAGATGAGGTATTTCTTGAAATCGTCGACGTTTGCCAATCTCGGATAAATTTCGGCCAACCAAGCTTCATCTCTGTATGGGTAGCTTTCGGTGATTGTGATGATGCTCGCCCAAACGTCGGTGGCATTTGCGTGCCAGTCGTCGCTGAGTTTCTTGCCTTCAGCGTGGTCGTTCCATGTCTTTAGCAAAAGCCCGGTGGCTTTCTGTTCGACTCTGGCAATTGCCAAAACTTCTTCGGGGGTGATTGTTTCGCTCTCGATGATTCCGTAGATCTTGCGCATCGAATCACAGGTGTGACGCTCAATCTGCCATTTTTCGTGGGCAGTTAGTGTCGCCGAGTTGTATTCAACCGCAGTCTCGGGCTTCTTGAAGAGCGGAAAGTTGAGTTGAAAGAAGGCTCCGGTTAGAAACACAGAGATAAGCACAAAGGGTGCGATGACTTTGGTCTTTACCCAGCTGGGCAACTTGAATTCTCGTTTTTTGATCTTGGCCAATGTCTTCACTTCGTGGGTTGTCTAATTGGTTCTTTAGAAGTCTGCCACGACTTTTGTCGGTTGAGGCATGGTTTGATTTAACCCGAGGTGGTGAACGATGGGTGACTGGCTGGCAAGGCGACCGCCCAGCATTCGCAAGGGTTCAATCGACCTCGAAGCTCTCGACGAGTTCTTTCTCGAGCCCTATCTCGAGATGCTCGCAGACCCCGAGGTGGCCAGGCTCACCGGCCCAGCTCCCAAGTTCACCCGCGAAACCATTGTCGAGTGGCTAACCTCGCGACCGCTGGCCGAGGGCCGACTCGACTGGGCAATCAGAGAGTCAATGCTCGGCGAATTCGTGGGCGAGATTGTGCTCAACGACTACGACATCAAAGACAACTCGATGAACCTGCGCATTGCACTGCGCGGGCCAGAGTATTTCAATCGCGGCTTTGGCTCAGATGCCATCGAGGCCGTGCTGATTTTCGCCTTCGACAAGCTCAAGCTGCGTCGCGTGCGCCTTAGCGTTTGGGTCGAGAATCCGCGAGCCATTTCAACTTACGAGAAATTCGGCTTTGAGACGAAACGTCAATATTCAGACCACGGATACCGCTGGCAACGCATGGTTGTCGATAAGACCGGGCTGATTCGTGCTCTCGCCGAACGCAAAATTGCAGAGCATCTCGATTTAGAGAACTGGCAGTTTGAATTCGACTCGGCCAAACGTCGAGCGGGTTTGTGTGACTACACCAATCAGAAAATTCAACTCTCGAAATATCACGTCGATGTTCACAGCGTCGATCAAAATATGCAGGTTGTCTTGCACGAAATTGCACACGCCATGAGTGGCAGCGAGGCGGGTCACTCGAAGACCTGGTTGGCTACTGCTAAGCGCATCGGTTATCGCGCCGAAAAGTTCACCGGAAAAGAAATCGCTCAAGAAACGGCACCCTGGGTTGGCACCTGCCCGATGGGTCATCAACACTTTCGCTATCGCCGACCAAAGAACATGGGGTCATGTGCGATGTGCAGCAAAACCTATGATTCGCGTTACTTGATTCGTTGGGTGAAGCGCGACTAACTGTCAGCGCTAAGAAATCAGCACTGCTACGAAATCAGCAGCTGAGTAACGATGGCTCCCGCAAAGAAGTTGAGCCAGATGAACCGGCGCCATCCCTGATTTGCGGTTTCGCAAGTTTCGTCAGTGATCGACAGAAACGGCAGCAGAATCGCCAGGTATGGCACCGAAGCTATTGCGGCGGCAGCGGCGGGCCACCCCGCCGAAGCCATCAGAAGGCCGGCAGCTAGGTAGAGCAAGAAGGCGAAGCGGGTGGTCGCGCGAGCGCCAATAACCGTGGCGATGCTGGCGATGCCGCCCTCGCGATCGGCTCGCACATCTTGCACTGCGCCGAATGCGTGCGAGGCCATGCCCCAGAAGGTGAAGGCAATTAGGGCCTGCCAGAGCACGGGCTGGGCGAGGTTCTCGCCCACTAGCAGGGCTGCGAAAACCATTGGGTTCACAAAGTGGCTGGCCGAGGTAATCGAGTCGAGAAACGGCTTCTCTTTGAAACGAAGCCCTTTGACGCTGTAG
>CAZSRJ010000056.1:0-1086 GCA_964609235.1 uncultured Rhodoluna sp. | reverse complement strand
ACGGTGAATAGTGCAAAAGCCAGCGCCAAGCTCGCCCACGGGTTGCCAACCCAAACCAGGTATGCAACGAACGGAAGGCAACTCAGCACCGAAACCCAGATGGTGAGTTTGTGCAGGCTCTTGTCGAGCAGGGCACCTTCGATGCCACCCTTGCGTGGGTTGCGCAGATCGCTCTCGTAATCGAAAACATCGTTGATGCCATACATAAGCAGGTTGTATGGAATCAAAAAGAACAGCGTGCCGATCACTAGTGTTAGGTCGATTCGGTCTGTGAAGAAAACGTAGGTCGCCGCAAAAGGAAACGCGGTGTTGATCCAAGAGATTGGTCGAGAAGACTGAATCAGTGCCCAAGCGGCTTTCACTTTTTGACCTTTCGGCTGCTTGACCACTTCGCAAAGTAGCTCTGCACTAGCGCGATTAGCGCAACCAGAACCAGCGTGTAGGCAAAGTCTTCGATCGGAGCGACAAAAATCTTCACGCCCGAGAGTTTGCTTTCGTCATAAGAAACTATTCCGGCCAAGATAATCAGATTGTCAAAAACCGCTGTCATCAGCATCAAGATTGCAAGCGCGATTGAGTCTTGGCGAATTCGGGTGGCGCGAAAGCGAATGAAATACCAAGCCAAAATGGGCACGATAAACCAGTTGTTCATTTCGAGGTAGTTCACTTGACGCCTCGCTTCGCCATGCGTGAGCTGGCAGCCATGATCATCTGACCGGTGTATGCCAAGAGCGTCAAAAAGAAAGCCTCTTCGAGTGGATACTCATAGAAAACCTCGACGCCGATTAGAAGCTCGTTATCGCCCTTGAAGAAGATGCCGTTGAAGATGCCGACGGCATCCCAGATGCTGAAAAACACAACACAGATCGCAGTGGTGAGAGCAGCCATTTTGGTGTTGGCAAAGAAAACCAGGCCGTGCTTTCTATCGAGCAGGGCTAATCCGAGAATCGAGAAGAGCAGCGCAGCGAGATAGAGCCCAGGCATTAGAGCTTCTTTAGCTTCTTAGTGGCCGTGGTCGACTTGTCGCCGGCTAGGTGCTTGTAAACCAGCTCGGCACCGATAAGGCACATCGGCAGGCCGATGCCA
>CAZSRJ010000055.1:0-5656 GCA_964609235.1 uncultured Rhodoluna sp. | reverse complement strand
ATTCTTACTGTTGGCGCATCGATGACCTTGGCATCTGGAAAATCTCAAGAACAATTCGACCGAGCCATTCTCGAGTTGGCTGTTAGCGCCGCAATCGTCGTGGCCCTTGTGTTTGCGATTTTTCTATCGCGCGCTTCAAACGGTTTTCCAGCGAGCCGCACTAAGAGGTCTTCTCAAACCTCATAATTCAAGAGCTATCTACTGCTTCTTGCGCTTGAAGAATTCTTTGATTTTCGCGACGATTCGCTCGAGACCTTGAACGCCCTGCTTGTTGAGTTGCGGTTAGCACGGCTCTCGAACTCCAAGCCGCACTAGACGACGTTTTGCCTTCAGGCGACTTTTTGGTTATGACAGCAGCGGTTAGTGACTTTCGGGTAAAAGACGTCTCCGACACCAAACTAAAGCGCTCTGTAGTCGGAGTTGAGCCAACCCT
Organism: uncultured Rhodoluna sp.; assembly: GCA_964609235.1. Classification (GTDB taxonomy): domain Bacteria; phylum Actinomycetota; class Actinomycetes; order Actinomycetales; family Microbacteriaceae; genus Rhodoluna. Next base: position 5,223 of record CAZSRJ010000055.1, on the reverse strand, counting down.
CGAACTCGTCGCGAACCCTGACATTCTTCAAGCAGCCGTTACCAGAATCAGCGAATCAAATCTGCCAATAAAAACCGTGGGATTCGCTGCCGAGACGGCAGCCGACACGGGGCAGCTTAGGCAACTCGCCGCTCACAAACTGATGAGCAAGGGCTGTGACCTTCTGGTTGCCAACGACGTGAGTCAGGGGCGAGTCTTCGGTCAGCCAGACAATTCGGTGCTGATTCTCTCGAAAACAGGAATCGAGCGTTCAGTTTCAGGAACCAAGGCTGAGGTTGCGTCAGCGGTTCTAGATATACTTGGCGAGATATGACAAACATGAAGCTTTTCACCTCAGAATCGGTTACTGAGGGTCACCCAGACAAAATTTGTGATCAGATTTCTGACACGCTGTTAGATGCAATTCTCGAGCAAGACCCTAACGCGCGAGTCGCCATCGAAACTATGGTTACCACCGGCCTCGTTCACGTTGCAGGCGAACTAACGACATCGGCATACGTCGAGATGCCGAAGCTGATACGCGAGAAAATTGTAGAAATCGGCTACACCTCAAGCGAAATCGGTTTTGACGGGCTTAGTTGCGGTGTGTCGATGTCGATTGGGCAACAATCACCCGACATAGCGCAGGGCGTAGATGCTGGGCTCGAAGCAAGGCTTGATAAGTCCAAGGATCCGCTTGATGGCCAAGGCGCTGGCGACCAGGGATTGATGTTCGGATACGCAACCGATGAAACATCAACCTACATGCCAACCGCGATTAACCTTGCTCATCAACTCGCCGAGCGTCTAGCTCAAGTGCGCAAACAAGGATTGGTTGACTTTCTGAGACCAGATGGCAAAACTCAGGTGACCATCGGCTACGAAGATGGTGTGCCCAAGACAATCGATACCGTCGTTGTCTCCACGCAGCATAATCAGTTTGTATCGCAAAGCGATGTTCAAGCGGCAGTTCGAGACCTCGTCATAGCTCCCATTCTTGAATCGTCAAATCTTGATTCAGCCGACACCCGCTTTTTGATTAACCCGACCGGAAGCTTTGTAGTCGGTGGGCCGATGGGCGACGCAGGCCTCACCGGCCGCAAAATCATCGTCGACACATACGGTGGTTGGGCGCGGCACGGTGGCGGTGCGTTCAGCGGCAAAGACCCCTCAAAGGTAGATAGATCCGCGGCATACGCGATGCGCTGGGTTGCCAAGAACTTGGTCGCAGCCGGGCTTGCAAAGCGAGCAGAGGTGCAGGTGGCATATGCCATTGGCAAAGCTCAACCTGTAGCTCTCTACGTTGAAACATTTGGCACTGCAACCGTGAGTGAAGCGGCAATCACAAGGGCAATACACGAGGTTTTTGATTTGAGGCCAAAGGCCATCATTCAGGCGCTCGACCTATTGAGACCTATCTACTCCGAAACAGCCGCATACGGTCACTTCGGTCGTAACCTACCAAACTTCACCTGGGAGCGCCTAGACAAGGTGGCAGATCTTCAGCGAGCCGTTGGCATCTAGTCAGATGAGCAAAATTGCTCGAGTAGTGCTGGATTCTCCGCTTCCGAATCTCGATAAAGTCTTCGACTACGAAATTGTCGAAGGGCTTGCAGAAGAAATACGACCCGGCCAACGAGTGAGAGTGCCGTTCGGTCGTAGCAAAAAAGCTCTCGAGGGCTACGTTATCGAGATTGCAGAGAAGACTTCATTCGAAGGCAAACTCAGCCAGCTATCCGAGTTGGTCTCTGAAGTTTCGGTGCTACCCGAGAACATTTACAAACTAATTTGCGCGGTATCGGCACGCCAAGCAGCCACAATCGGAGACGTTATGGCTTCGGCCATTGTTGCCCGCTCGGTAAGAGTCGAAAAGAGCTTCATCGACAAGAACTTCGAGCTGCAAATAAGAACAGCACCTGCTACCGCGACCATTTCTGCAGCACTCGTGAAACCAACGCTCGTTGAAAGCAGCTTTGCAGATCGAACAGTTCCGGCATGGGTTGAATCTGCACTAGCGGCTGCATCAGAGGCCATTTCGAGTGGTAGCAGCGTGATTCTCATGGTTCCAGATTTCAGAGACCAAGAGCTACTGAGAGATGTTGTTCAGTCTTCGAAGCTCGGTGCCGGATACATTGATTTTTCAACAGATCAAAAGGGTTCAGAAAGATACGAGAGCTATTTGAAGTGCCTAACAAAAGGTGCCCACTTAGTCATTGGTTCACGTTCGAGCCTTTACGCGCCAATTCAAAATCTCGGCCTGATTATCTGCTTCGACGACGGTGATCGAAACTTTCAAGACCAGCAGAGCCCTTACGCGCATGCAAGAGACATCGCGCTGCTCAGACAGGTAGAAGATCGGTGCTCGCTACTCTTCTTGTCTCACTCGAGAAGCACAGAGGTTCAACGCCTAGTAGACATCGGTTACGTCACAGAGAAGACCGAAAAGTTCACCGCACCAAAAGTGGCCTTCGACGAGACAACCTCGAGGGTTTCAACCTTGGCTTGGCAAACAATCAGAGAATCTGCAGAAAACGGGGTCGTTCTGGTGCAGGTAGCCTCAAGGGGTGTAGCCCGAACCGCATACTGCTCCGACTGCTCCAAGCGTGCACTTTGCAATCGCTGCAACGGACCTATCTGGATTGATGCAAACTCAATGCCTCGCTGCAGATGGTGCAATGCACAGAACCTTGCGTTCAAGTGTGACGAGTGTTCCGGATCGAAACTGCGACAGGGTTCCGGTGGTGCGACCCGCACGATAACCGAGTTTGGATCCGCATTTCCTGGTTTGCAATTGGTCGAATCAACGGGTGATAAACCGCTACTCACGGTTGAAGGCAAGCGCAAGATTGTGGTTTCAACGCCTGGAGCCGAGCCGCAGGCGATTGGTGGCTATAGCGCGGTCGTCATTCTCGATGCCAGGCAAAGTCTTAACAGAGACTCGCTTAGAGCATCAGAAGACGCGGTCAGGCAGTGGAGTAATGCGATTGCAAAACTTTCACCAGAAGGTCGCGCGGTGATAGTTGGTATCCCAAGCAATTTGGGTCAACGACTTGCACTCTGGCAACAGATAGAAATTGCGAGAGACGAGCTTGAAAACCGTCGCGACTTGAGTTTTCCGCCACACCTGCGTCTTGGCTCAGTCGAGGGTCCGATCGAGGCAATAAACGACATAGCATCGAGTCTGCATGTCGACGGTGTTCAGATTCTCGGTCCGATATCCGTGACATCAAAAACCGGCGAAGACCAGCAACGTCTTGTTTTGAAGTATGCCTACGCGACAGGTCTCGAACTGGCGATGGCTTTGAAAGCGGCCCAATTGCGTTATTCGACCGGACTCACCAAAACCAGTGCTACAGGCAGGGTCAGCAGAGCAGTTCGCATCAGAATGGATGACCCCGAAGTAATCTAGGGTCAGAGGTGCTTCTTGAGAATTGTTTTCGCTGGAACGACAGACAACGCTGTCGAGGTGCTGCGCTATCTGATCAAAGATACCAACTGCGAAGTAGTGGGGGTATTGACGCGAGAAGACGCACCGGTTGGAAGAAGTAAGCAACTCACGCCTTCGCCTGTTGCAGAATTCGCGTCGAACACGGGCTTGCCGGTTATTCGTTCCAACCGCATCGACGGCGATGTAAACAACCAGATTTCGATGCTCAATGCAGATCTCGGCGTGGTGGTTGCCTACGGCGCTCTGCTAAAGCGCGAAGCCCTGGATTTGCCAAAAAAGGGATGGATAAACATCCACTACAGTTGGCTTCCCGAGTTGCGCGGCGCTGCCCCCGTTCAGCACGCGCTCATCAATTGTCAGAGTGAAACCGGCATTACGATCTTTCAACTGGATGAAGGAATGGATACCGGCCCGATTCATGCGCAACTCAAGACGCGCATTGAGTCAACCGAATCAGCTGGAGAGTTGCTCTCTAGGCTGACCAGACTTGCAATCACGATGATTGACGAGGTTCTAGCCAAAATCTCCGCGGGTTTCGAGCAACCCGCGCAGCAAGTTGGACGCCCAACGTTTGCGCCAAAGTTAACGAGACCGTTGGCAAGACTCGATTTCGAGAAGTCCGCTATCGAATTAGAGGGACTAGTGCGAGGCTGTAATCCTGAACCGATGGCTTGGGCAGAACTTCAGGGCGAGTCTTTGAGAGTGCTTCGCGCGCGGGCGATTGAAAGATTGCAATTGGAAACTCCAGGATTAGCGCCGGGAACGGTTGCGAAACTCGGAGAGAGGATCGTTGTCGTTGCAGCAAAAGAAACTCTTCTCGAATTACTCGAGGTGCAACCTGCATCGAAGCGCATAATGTCGGCAGCCGATTGGCACAGGGGGCAATCCGGCTCGGTGAAACTCGATTGAGAAACGCTTACAAACAGTCAGCGAGGTCGGTTGCATTTGAACTCTTACTCGCCGTTGAAGAAAACGACACCTACGCGAATCTTCACCTGCCCAAATTGCTGAGCCAGGCAAGGCTCGAAGACAGAGACGCCGCTCTGGCTCAAGAGCTAGCCTTTGGAACAATCAGAAACCAATTGTTTTATGACAAGGTAATCGAGATTTGCGCAAAGCGCGACGCGACCGAGATTGAGTTGCGGTCGAAGCTTCTGTTGAGACTCGGGGCGCATCAATTGCTCTCGATGAGAATTCCTAGTCACGCTGCACTCAATGAGACAGTTGGGCTCACCAAATCAGTGGCAAGCCAAGGGGCAGTTGGCTTCGTCAACGGGGTGCTAAGACGAATCTCTGAAAAGACCGTCGAGCAGTGGAAATCAATCGTGCTCGATACCGTTCCAGATGTAATCGAACGATTGTCGATTGAATACTCGCATCCCGTCTGGATTGTGAGGGCGTTGCAACAGGCACTTAAGGTTGATGGTCGAGCTGATTCACTCGAATCACTCTTGCAAACCGACAATACTGCCGCAGGTGTCAACCTAGTTGCTCTGCCTGGGATGGCAACCGACGAGCACACGCGAGGCCTGACCGCGGGTCTCGCAAGCCCAATAGGTTTCACATTGAATAGTGGTGATCCGGCCAAATTGGCTGCGATGCGAGATGGATTCTTGAGAGTGCAAGATCAGGGTTCGCAGCTCGCCGCGCTTGCGTTGACAGGCGCGAAATCAATTGAGTCGGGTGAAAAGTGGCTCGACATGTGTGCTGGTCCGGGCGGCAAAGCGGCTCTTTTGGCAGCCTGAGGGTGTAGACATCGGCTCACTGAAATCACTAGATCTCGAAAAGATTGGGGC
>CAZSRJ010000054.1:0-5663 GCA_964609235.1 uncultured Rhodoluna sp. | reverse complement strand
GGTTCATGCCACGTCTGCGAAGGCTGCGGATCAACCAGCGGTTGCAGCTAAACAAAACTCAGAACGGGGTCGGCGATTACGTCGGCCCCGTTTTGTTATTCAACCTGGGGTAGCCTAAAGCCGTGCTTTACAAGATCATCTTTGACATCTTCTTCAGAAGAGTAGACCCTGAGGCGGCTCACCACCTCGGAATGTTGGTCATTCGAATCTTGGGTGCCACCAAGCTATCTTCGCTCTTGAAACTCCGCAGTGCTCAGCCGGTAGACGCGATGGGGTTGAAATTCGATTCCGCTTTTGGGCTTGCCGCCGGTTTCGACAAGAACGCCATTGCCGTTAAAGCGCTCGGTGATCTTGGTTTCTCTCACGTCGAAATCGGAACCGTCACCGCAATCGCGCAGAGCGGAAACGACAAGCCACGCCTTTTTCGTTTGATTGAAGATCGAGCTCTCATCAACCGCATGGGCTTCAACAACGAGGGTGCCGAGAAGGTCGCAGCTCGACTTGCCAAGACCCGTCACCGCTACGGCAGAAACTTGCCTATCATCGGCGTAAACATCGGCAAGAGCCGCGTGGTCGAGGTTGAAGATGCGGTCGACGATTATCGCAAGAGTGCCAGAATGCTTGCCGGTCTTGCCGACTACCTCGCGGTAAATGTTTCATCACCAAACACCCCTGGGCTGCGTTCGCTGCAAACAGTGAAGGCACTGCGGCCGATTCTCGAGGCGGTTATTGCAGAGTCTCAACAGAAACCGGTGTTGGTGAAAATCGCTCCTGATCTAGCTGACAAAGACATTGTCGCGGTTGCCAAGCTGGCTAAAGAACTCAAGCTCGCCGGTGTGATTGCAACTAACACCACAATCTCAAGAGACGGCCTGAAGGCAGCGGCAACCGATGTCGCCTCGATGGGTGCCGGCGGTCTCTCTGGCGCACCGCTAAAACAAAGATCGCTAGAAGTTCTCGATCTGCTCAAAGCCAACCTGAACTCAGAGATTGCCATTGTTTCGGTCGGGGGAGTCGAAACGGCCGATGACGTGCGAGAAAGGTTGGCGCACGGCGCGACCCTGGTGCAGGGATACACCGGCTTCGTTTACGAGGGTCCGCTTTGGGCGAGAAAAATCAAGAAAGGCATGCAATGACTTCAATTGTCTTGTGGGTTGAAAACCTAGCGGCGGCCAAAACTTTTTACCAAGAATTGCTCTCGGCCACGATTGCAGATGACTCAGCAACGTTTGTTCGAGTGGCATCTGATGTAAACGAAGTTCTGCTGCACCTCGTGCCAGAGCAGTACCGAGAGGGCATTGCCTCGCCACCAGACATCCGTGAGCTTGCTTCGATGAAGCCAATCTTTGCGGTTTCCTCAATCGCTTCGGCTCGCAACGCGGTGTCTAGATTGGGCGGTCAGGTTTATTCTGCAGACACAGAGCAGGTATATGCCGGCTCGAGATATTGCGATGGTTACGACATCGAAGGCAACGTTTTTCAAGTTGCCGAAGCAGAGTAAGTTTCTCTAGCCGCTAGACCAAGCGTGCTTCTGGTGCTTTAGTTTCTCTCGGGTCAAAAACGGCAACCGGCGAAAGAATCTCGCTGACCTGTTTCATGACTTCCTCAGGAATCTCTACTCCAACCGCGGCGATGTTTGAACTTATTTGCTCTGGCTTAGTTGCCCCAACGATTGCCGACGCCACGTTGTCATTTTGCAGCACCCAGGCCAACGCGAATTGAGCCATGGTTAGGCCGAGTTGTTCTGCTAGTGGTGTCAGCAACTGCACGCGGGTGAGAACCTCGTCGCTCAAGTACTTGCCCATCATTCCGCCAAGACGCTCGTCGGCGCCACGTGAACCCTCGGGCGCTGGCTGGCCGGGCAGGTACTTGCCGGTCAAAACGCCCTGAGCCATCGGAGACCAGACGATCTGCGAGATGCCTAATTCGCGGCAGGTAGGAACCACCTCGGCTTCGATTACCCGCCAGAGCGCGCTGTACTGCGGTTGGCTCGAAATCAGTTGGAAACCGAGTTCTTTAGACAGTTTGTGTCCGGCACGAATCTGCTCGGCGTTCCATTCGCTAACGCCGATGTAGAGCGCTTTTCCCTGTCGCACAATGTCTGCGAAAGCCTGCATCGTCTCCTCTAGTGGCGTCTCGACGTCGTAACGGTGGGCCTGATAAAGATCTACATAGTCGGTTTGCAAACGCTTCAGCGAGCCGTTAATCGACTCCATGATGTGTTTGCGAGATAGCCCGGTGTCATTCGGCATCTTTTCGGCAACCGGCCAGTAAACCTTGGTGAAGATCTCGAGCCCTTCGCGACGCAAGCCCTTCAAAGCATCGCCTAGAACCTTTTCGGCGGCCTGGTTGGCATAAACGTCAGCCGTGTCAAAAGAAGTTATTCCGCCGTCTAGCGCGGCGTGCACGGTGTCGTGCGCTGCCTTGTCTTCGATTTGGCTTGCGTGGGTCAGCCAGTTTCCGTAGGTCAGCTCGCTGACTTTTAGCCCACTGTTGCCAAGGTATCTGTACTTCATGGCTTCCTATCTGCCCATCAACTTGCGCGCTGTGTCTTCAATTTTCTTGTGCAAGATTGGCACCCAGGTTTCGTGTTCGGGTTTCATGAGCGTGCTGCGCAAAATGCGGGCCTTTGCCAAATCGGTTTCGACGTTGATGCCGTGAGCGAAGAGCGCATTTGGCTTCACCATGTATGTCGCCAGGTGAATTTGTTCTGTGCGCTCACCCTGTTCGGCCTGCAAGAAAATGGCTTGCGAGAGACGGTCAATCTCTGACATCGAGTTCGTGCGCGGCAGGTAGGCAATTATGTCGAGCTCAGGTTTTTGATACGGCTGAAGAACGTCTGATGCCTCTAACAATCCGTGCCAATTTTGTGCCGCTCGATAACCTGCGGCCAAGATCGAACCGAGGCCGTCACGGGTCAACGGGAAAACGCGTGTTGTTGCCCAAAATGCCGCGGCCGAAGCGCCAGCTCGAGACGTTTCAAGTTGAATCTCACCGAAATGCAATTCAGCCGATGTGAAGTAGGTGTAGGGGCTATCGTGCTTGTAAAAGCGACCGATCGAGACATCCTTGAACAAAACTGCACCGCAACCGTATGGCTGCAGGCCTTGCTTGTGCGGGTCAACCACAACCGAATCGGCGTGCTTGATAGCGGCGTAGTGGCGAGCGGCTTCTGGTTCGAGTTCATCTTGAATCAGTTTGAAAAAGCCGCCGTAAGCCGTGTCGACGTGAACGCGAGCTTCGTAGCGATTTGCCAGAACGATAATGTCGGCTAGCGGATCAACTGCGCCGAGTCCGGTGGTACCTAGTGTGGCAACGATTGTTCCGATTTTGCCGGTCTTTAGTTTTTCTTCAAGGTCGGTGAGCGACATGCGACCGAGCGCATCAACCGAAACTGCAATCGCTTCGACGTCTAGCACCTCTGCCATTCGCGCGTGGGTGTAGTGCGCATCGGCTGAGTGCGCAATCGCTTTGCCCGGGTTCAGCTCGCGACCGACCCAGAGCGCCTCGAGGTTTGCTGTCGTTCCACTCCAGGTGAGGTGACCGAGTGAATCTTCTGGAAACTCAAACATGGCCGTGAGTTCACGAAGAACCTCGCGTTCCATCGGGGTCGTTGCCCGGCTGGCATCCTGCGAATGGTTGTTGGGGTTAATGATCATGGTGGCTAGGTAGGCAGCAACGGCAACCGCGTGCGGTGGCTTAAGCATCTGTGCCGCATAGCTCGGGTGAAAGTATGGTTTGTCTTGATCGAGGCGCTGCACCAGTTCGGAGAGTACGTCTTTGACCTTGGAAAGCTCTGCCTGCTGACTCGGATGAGTTTCGAAAGCACCGAAGGTGGCCCTCAACGCTTCGACGTCGTCGACCACTTGGGGAATCAGATCGGTCAGCTTGATGGTTTCTTTTGCCAAGGTTTACTCCTTTGTAACCGGCTAAGACTAGAGCTTGTGGCCGCGCTTAACCTGAGGTTTCGGCAGGCGCATCGGTCGCATCTGCAACGAACGCATTCCGGCATACCAGGCAACGCCCTTTTCGACGTTGGCCTCGGTGTACTTCGCGATTATGAGCTTCTTAACTCGACGGCCGATTACCAACGCATCAAGAATTACGACGATAAACAGACCCCACATCAAGACGAGGCTGATTAGCTGCAACTCGTAGATGTTTGTTGCGGTAGTGATCAAAAACAAGAACATTGATGGCATAACCAGTTCGCCGGCGGTAAATCGCGAGTCAACGATGTCGCGGGCGTACTTCTTCTGCGGACCACGGTCGCGACTTGGAAGGTATTTCTCTTCGCCGCGCATCATGCCCTCGCGTGCGATTCGACGCTGCTCGGCAATCTTGGCACGCTCGGCTGCACGACCCTCCTTTGACTTGTCACCTACGAGAGGTCGGCGATTAGCCGCTTCCTGCTCTTTGCGGCTTGGAGTTGGCTTACCTTTTTTGGCCGGCAAGTCTTGGTTCTGGGTCATGCGCATCCTTATGTCGTTCTGCGTTTAAGATTACCCGTATGAACATCCCTGAAGATTCACTTCGTCACGACAGCATCTCGGTAGCCTTGGTCAAAGAGAAGGTCGAGGCTGCTTTTCCGGTTGCGATTGCCAATCTCGGCGATCTAGTTCGAATTCCTGGCATCGCCTGGGATGCTTTCGACCCTGAGCAACTCGAACGCAGTGCCGAGGCCGTTGCCGATCTGTTCAAGCAAACCGGAATCTTCGAATTGGTTGAGATCAGAAGGTCAGAGGCCAACGGCAAGGTTGGCGCTCCAGCTGTGGTGGCCCGCAGAGCGGCTCGAAATGGTCGCCCGCAGGTTTTGCTTTACGCACACCACGACGTTCAGCCGCCTGGTGACTTGAGTGTTTGGAACACTCCAGAATTCCAACCGACGCTTATCGATGGGCGCATTTTCGGCAGGGGAGCCGCAGACGACAAGGCGGGCATCGTGACCCACTTGACCGCAATAAAGACCCTCGTCGAAACCCTCGGAAACGACTTCGAAGTTGGGGTGAGCATCTTCATCGAAGGCGAAGAAGAAGCTGGTTCGCCAACCTTCCGCATTTTTCTCGAGGAAAATCGAGACGTGCTGGCTGCCGACGTCATCATCGTGGCCGACTCGGCAAACTGGACAACCACAATTCCTGCGCTGACCACCACGCTTAGGGGGCTGGTTTCGCAGGTTATTGAGGTGCAGACGCTAGACCACGCGGTTCACTCGGGAATGTTTGGCGGGGCCGTGCCAGACGCCATGACGGCCACACTGCGCCTTTTGGCAAGCCTGCACGACGAGGCCGGTGACGTTGCTGTCAAAGGCCTGCACAGTTCAAAGGCGGCCGAACTCGATTTCTCGGAGCAACAGCTGAGAATCGACTCGGGGTTGCTAGACGGTGTTTCTGCCATTGGAACTGGTTCGATTCTCGATCGAATCTGGACCAAACCCTCGATTACCGTTATTGGAATCGACGCCATGTCGGTCGCCATGTCTTCTAACACTCTGCTGCCATCGGTAAAGGCCAAAATCAGCATGCGCATCGCACCGGGACAAGAACCCAAGGATGCCCTCGCGCTACTGCGCCAGCATCTCGAACAAAACGTTCCCTTTGGCGCGAAGCTGAGCTACGGCGAGGTTGAGATGGGCAAGCCGTTCGAGGCAAACTCGGCCGGGT
>CAZSRJ010000053.1:0-5785 GCA_964609235.1 uncultured Rhodoluna sp. | reverse complement strand
CTTGCGATTCAAAGACCCTTGCGAGCGAATCGCCAACGGCAGCCCAGCGGGTGCGACCAATGTGAATCGGGGCGGTGGGGTTGGCCGAAACGTACTCGAGGTTCATCTTGACCCCGCTCAACTCTTTTGAGGTGCCGAAAGCCGAGCCAGCCTCAACGATGGCCTTGGCCAATTCGCCGGCGGCTGCCGCGCTAAGAGTGATATTGATAAAGCCCGGCCCAGCGATATCTACCTTTGAGATTGCCCCGACCTTCATGAGCTCTGTGCCAAGCAATTCGGCAAACTGTCGAGGTTTCAGGTCAAAGCGAGCCGATAGCTGCATTGCAACGTTGGTTGCCCAGTCGCCGTGCTCTCGGCTTTTTGGTCGCTCGATGACCACAGAATCAGGAATCTCGGCGGCAACGAGCTTCTCTTCGGCCACTAATTGGGCCAGGATGCGAACAATCGCATCGCTCAGATCTGCTGGAGTCAAGGGAATTCCTAAAAACGCGCTCGGATAGGCCAATTCTACCGAGGATTGCCCACTCCACGGCTAGCGGATAAATGAAGAATCAATCTCGTCGGCGACTTTAGACCAAGCAATCGACTCGGCCACCCACTTGGTTGCAGAAATCCAAAACTGATTCGAGACAGCAATTGGCATCGAAGTAGAAGCATCAAACCCGAACACTTCGGCATTCGCGAGTGTCGCAGCGGTAATTTGCATCAGTCGGTCACGATATTGCTCGACCGCGAAAGACTTGTGTGGAGACAAGAAGTTTGTGGTCTTCACCATGATCGTGCCGAATTCATCTGAAAGTATGAAATTCAGGACCTTGGATACGTCACTATCTTGCCTGAATGCCGATGCGATATATCCGTCACCAACGACTGCTCTTTTTCCACTCTCTGCAGGTGGAAGTGCAAACACGTTTGCACGTGAATTGTCGCCACGTGTCATTTCGGCTCTAACGTCATCTGGAAAAAAGTCTGTGATGTATAGCCCGTGGCGCATCAAGAAGCATTTACCCGACTCTTTGCCGCCTGCGGAAAAGAGTCCGCGGGTGTTTCCAAAGTTCTCACGCACCATCTCGTTGCCGCCACCCGAGACGCTTCCTTGAGATAGTAGCTGTTGGCTAACCTTATTGGCAGCTCTCTCAACTTCGGGAGAATTAAACTTCAAGTCGCCCTTGATCCATTTGTTGTAGGTCTCTGAACCTACTTGGCTGAGCAGATAACTCTCGATCCAGTCGGTAATGACCCACCCAGTTGCGCCTCCAGATTCGATCCCTGCACACCACGGATAACCACTCCCATCAGACTTAATTTTTTGGGTCAGAGCGTTGAGCTCTGCATCTGTGGTGGGCACTTTGTATCCGAGGCGTTCGAATTCCTGGGGGTTGTAGAACACCAAAGATTTCACTCCGGTCTTGATGTTGCTCGAGGTTGGTAGGCCTAAGGTCTTGCCATCAATTTTTGCTACTTGGTCCCAGCCAGGCACCAAAGTACTTCGTATGGCTGCGAGATCTGTTACCTGCTCAAGGGGAATCATGTGCTGCTGGTAATCAAAAAGCGTTCTGGGATTATCCCAGATCGCAATGTCAGGCAGCGAGGAACTAGAGATGTCTTTTTGAATTTGACCACCCAAATCGGCAATCGGGCTGTAAATGACCCGAACACCCGAGGTGGCTGAAAAGGAATCAAGCTCTGCCTGAAAGGCCTCGGCGTCTGCGCCGAAGTAAGGGCCATAAACAGTTACCGATCCATCGCCAGACGGCAGTGCCGACCCACAGCCAGACAGCGAAGCTGAAACACTTAACGCTATGGCTATACCAGCTATCACAGGCTGTCTCTTAATCAAAGAAGTTAGTCTCTGCAACGAAATTTTTGATGACATGCAGACAGCATATACTTTGAGAGAACCCTTAGCCCCCATAGCTCAGGGGATAGAGCGCCGCTCTCCGGAGGCGGAAGCGCAGGTTCGATTCCTGCTGGGGGCACGTGAATCTAACCGAACTACTAAATGCCCAAGAGTGGATTACGGGCGTTGTTGCCGATGTCGGCCCGCTATCAGTTCTGATTGTCTGCGGAATCCTGTTCGCCGAGACCGGTTTGCTCTTCGGTTTCTTCTTGCCTGGCGACAGCATCCTGTTTCCCATGGGGCTAATGATGGCCACCGGAATTCTCGACTTTCCGCTCTGGCTCGCCTGCCTGATGTTCACCGCATCCGGCTGGTTGGGAGACCAAACGGGTTACTGGATTGGCCGCAAAGCCGGCCCCGCAATCTTCAAAAGGCCAGACTCAAGATTCTTCAATCACCGCAATGTTGAACGCACTCAAAAGTTCTTCGACCGCTTCGGCCCCAAGGCCATTATTTTTGCTCACTTTGTTCCGGTGATGAGAACTTTCGTTCCGGTGGCAGCTGGCGTTGGAAAGATGCCATACCGCCGCTATCTGAAGTACAACTTCATCGGGGTTACCTGCTGGGCAACCGGTGTCACGCTGGTTGGTGCGGCCTTGGGTCAGATTCCATTCGTTCGCGAGAACGCTGTTGTCGTGACTGTTTCGTTTCTGATCATCACGACGATTCCGATTATCACCGAACTAATCAAGGCCCGCCGCGAGCGAAACAATTAGTTGCTGAAGCGCCATAGCGCGATGGCTCATTGAGTTTTTAATCTCCGGCGGCATTTCTGCGGCCGTAATCTCGAAACCTTCTGGAATGAAAATTGGGTCGTAACCGTGACCAAAACTCCCCCGCTCTTCACGGGCAACACGACCCGGCCAAACTCCGGTGAAACTCTGCTCGCCATGCTGGCTAACCAAAGCAATTGTGCAAACGAAAGCTGCAGCGCGGTTTTCATCACGGATGTCTTGCAGCTGCGCCAGCAGTAGACGGCGATTTGCAGCGTTGTCTCGCCCGCCAGCCCAGATTGCAGTAAAGATTCCTGGCGAGCCGCCAAGAATTTCGACGGCGATGCCGCTGTCGTCGGCAATCGAGGGCAGGCCGGTGTGCACGTAGGCCGCGCGAGCTTTGATCAGCGCATTCTCAAGAAAGGTCGTTCCGTCTTCAACGGGTTCAGGGCCGTCGTAACTAACCAGTTCTAAACCGGCCACGGCAGGCTCAAGAATCTGGGCAAGTTCTTGTAATTTGCCCTGGTTGTGCGATGCGAGAACGAGCTTCATGCTCTTGCTAGGCCAGTGCGTTTTTCTGAATTTGAGTTAGCGACGCCGTGCCCTTGAGTGCGAGGTCAAGCAGAATGTTCAACTCGTCGCGATCGAATGGCGCGCCTTCTGCGGTGCCCTGCACTTCAACGAATTTTCCAGAGCCGGTAACAACAACGTTCATGTCGGTTTCGGCTCGAACGTCTTCGGTGTATGCAAGGTCTAGCATTGCCACCTGATCGATTATTCCAACCGAGACTGCAGCCACACTATCGATGAGCGGCTTCGACTTTGCCGGAATGTGTTTGTTGGCTCTGGCCCACTCGATTGCATCGTGAAGCGCAAGATAAGCGCCGGTAATTGCCGCTGTTCGAGTGCCGCCGTCGGCCTGAAGCACGTCACAGTCAATAACGATGGTGTTCTCGCCGAGTTCGCGAACATCGATGATGGCTCTGAGCGACCGACCGATTAGCCTCGAGATTTCGTGAGTTCTTCCGCCCACTTTTCCTTTAACTGCTTCTCGATCATTGCGGTCGTGAGTTGCTCTCGGCAGCATTGCATACTCGGCCGTGACCCAGCCCTCGCCCTTACCGACTTTCCAACGAGGAACGCCAGGTGTAAACGAGGCCGTGCACAAAACCTTGGTTGAACCAAATGAAATAAGCGCAGAGCCCTCAGCGTGTTCGCTCCAGCCGCGTTCAATAGTTACCGCGCGAAGTTGGTCTGCAGCGCGACCGTCAATTCTGATTGTCATTCTTGCCTCTCTAGGGTTTCACGTGTTCAACACTTGCGACCTCTGGGCCCAAGAATCTGCGTGCCAAAACTCCGAACGAATCTTCGTCGCCGGTGGCCAAAAATCGAAGCGTCGGCTTCGAAGAAGCGGTGCGCAGTAAGTCGTGTTCAACCAAAGTGCGATAGACATCTTTTGCGGTTTCTTCTGCGCTAGAAACAAGAGTCACGTCTTCGCCCATAACGTAGCTGATCGCTCCGGTTAGCAGCGGGTAGTGAGTGCAGCCAAGCACCAGAGTGTCAACGCCAGCCTCGCGAATTGGGCCGAGGTACCCCTCAGCCAACTTGAGCAGTTCTGGCCCAGAGGTGACGCCTCGCTCAACGTAGTCAACGAATTGTGGGCAGGCAACACTTGTAATCTTCAAGTCAACCGCCGCCGCAAAGGCATCGTCGTAGGCCTTCGAGTTGATTGTTGCCGAGGTGCCAATAACTCCTACGCGATGGTTTCGCGTTGACGCAACCGCCCTGCGCGCTGCGGGCTGAATCACTTCAACCACTGGGATGCCTCGGGCTTCTGTGTAGCGCTCGCGTGCGTCTCGAAGAACGGCGGCCGAAGCAGAGTTGCAGGCGATGACCAGCAGCTTTACACCCTCTTCAACCAGACGATCCATGACAGTGAGCGCCAGGTCTCTAACCTCTTGGATGCTCTTCGGGCCGTAGGGCGAGTTTGCAGTATCGCCAAGGTAAACGATTGATTCGTTTGGCAGCTGGTCGATGATCGCCCTGGCAACAGTTAGCCCACCGACTCCTGAGTCGAAGATTCCGATTGGGGCATCATTCACGAAAATTAGTCTAACTGCGGGCCGTTTAGGCGCAGGTAGGCTGGAAGCGTGCTAAACACAACTGCTCTGCTTACAGACCGCTATGAGTTGACGATGCTTCAGGCCGCTCGTCACGCTGGCACGGCAGATCGACGTTGCGTGTTTGAGGTGTTTACTCGCCACTTGCCCACCGGTCGTCGTTACGGTGTCGTGGCCGGCACCGGCCGTCTGCTAGATCTGCTAAAAGATTTTCGCTTTGACCCCGAAACAATTGCTTGGTTGAGGCAAGAAAAAGTCGTCGACGAAGGCACACTCGACTGGCTCGCTAACTACAAGTTCAGCGGCAACATTTCTGGTTATCGCGAGGGCGAAATTTTCTTTGCAAATTCTCCGGTGCTAACTGTCGAATCGACCTTTGCCGAGGCAGTTTTGCTCGAGACACTTATTCTCTCGATTTTCAACGCTGATTCTTCGGTTGCGGCGGCAGCCTCGAGAATGGTCACCGCTGCCAACGGAAGATTCTTGGCTGAAATGGGCGGTCGCAGAGTGAACGAGCAGGCGGCGGTTGCCGTAGCTCGAGCCGCTTACATCGCTGGCTTCGACGCCACCTCAAACCTCGAGGCTGGTCGCACCTGGGGCATCAAGACTATGGGAACGGCTGCCCACTCTTTTGTCTTGCTGCACGACACCGAGGAACAGGCTTTCAAGGCACAACTCGAAACCTTTGGCGAGCAGACCACCCTTCTGGTTGACACCTTCGACATAGACAACGCTGTTCGAAAAGCCATCGCACTCGCACCAAATCTCGGTGCCGTTCGACTCGACTCGGGAGACCTTGGGGTTGAGGTGAACCGGGTTAGAGAATTGCTCGATTCGCTTGGTGCAACCAACACCAAAATCACGGTGACAAACGATCTCGACGAATTCTCGATTGCCGCTCTCGCCACAGCGGCCGTTGACTCTTATGGCGTCGGCACTTCGGTTGCCACCGGCTCTGGAGCGGCAACCGCCGGCTTCGTTTACAAGCTCGTTTCATTTGAAAGCGCCGACGGTTCGTGGCACAGCGTTGCAAAGAAGTCGTCGCAGAAAAC
>CAZSRJ010000052.1:3565-6102 GCA_964609235.1 uncultured Rhodoluna sp. | reverse complement strand
TTTCGTCGATTCTTCTTGGTATTTCTTGCGATTTTTGTCGCCTAACTCAACCGAGCAGGCGTTTGATAAAGCGGCAGCGAAGGCGTGGGCGCCTGTCGACCAGTATGTCGGTGGCGTGACGCACGCGATTCTGCACCTTCTTTATGCTCGTTTCTTCACCAAAGCACTGCACGATCTCGGGCACCTCGATTTTGAAGAGCCATTCACGCGCCTGCTAAACCAAGGAATGGTTCTGATGAATGGCTCGGCCATGTCGAAGTCGCGAGGCAACCTCGTTGCCCTGAGCGAGCAGCTCGACGAGCACGGTGTCGACGCGATTCGCCTAACCATGTCATTTGCCGGCCCGCCAGAAGATGACATCGATTGGGCCGATGTTTCGCCAGCTGCCTCTGCAAAGTTCTTGGCTCGTGCCTGGCGCGCAGCCAACGATGTCACCTCTGCGGTTGGTGCCGATGCGACTGCCGGCAACACAGAGTTGCGCAAGGCGACTCACAGTTTCTTGCGAGATTTTGCACCGGCTATCGAGGGCTTCAAGTTCAACGTTGGCGTTGCCAAGATCATGGAACTGGTCAACGCGTTGCGCAAGGCAATCGATGGCGCCGCCGGCGCGGCAGACCCAGCTGTGCGAGAGGCGGCCGAGGTCGTGGCTAAAGCGCTCTCGCTTTTCGCGCCATACACGGCCGAAGATATGTGGGCGAAACTAGGGCACCAACCGGGTGTTGCACTTGCCGGCCTGCAAGAAGCCGACGAGTCTTTGCTTGTTGAGACCTCAGTCGTTGCGGTAGTTCAGGTCGACGGAAAACTGCGAGACAAATTTGACGTAGCCGTTTCGGTTACAGAAGAAGAACTTAGGCAGTTGGCTTTCTCGTCTGAAAATGTAAAGCGAGCTATAGGTGACAAAGAGATTGCAAACGTAATCATTCGGGCACCAAAACTTGTCAACATCGCAACAAGGTAATTTTTTCTCAACAGATTTTCTGACGCGCCACTTTCGCTGCTGTTTGGCGCCTAACTTCGCTGTGTGAAAGCTCTTCGCGAAAAAATCGTTTCCGCGCTTGCCAGCACCGAGACTGCAAACCGCCGTTTGTTTCTTTTTGTTTTTGTGTTCGCCGTCACCGTGGGCGCAATTCTGGTGTCACTGAATTCTGCTAAACCATACGAGAGCTCAGCGGAGTCTTTCACCATTGAAGAGCCAAGCGAATTGATTGAAGAGTCCAATGTGTTCGTTCACGTTGTCGGCGAAGTTGAGAAACCGGGAATCTACACGGTTGCTCTCGGTGGGCGAGTGTTCGATGCAATTGTTGCCGCCGGAGGGTTCACTAACTCGGCTGATCAATCAACTGTGAACCTCGCTCGCGAGGTTTCAGATGGTGAACAGGTGGTTGTGCTGGCGGCGGGTGCGCAAGTTGCCGTGTCGGGCAGTCAGTCAGCGCTCATCTCGCTAAATCGTGCTTCTCAACTCGAGCTCGAAGCGCTACCGGGCGTTGGGCCAACCTTGGCGGGTCGAATGGTCGACTGGCGCACCGCAAATGGTGGCTTCAAGAAGATAGAAGATCTGCTGAAGGTAAGCGGAATCGGAAGCAAAATGTTTGAAGGCATCAGAGATCTGGTAACACTGTGAGTTGGCCGGTGGTGGCCGTGGTCATCTGGATAGCCGGTATTGCTTGGTTTTCACAGGCTTACCTGCTTTTGGTCGCAGTTCTGCTGACCGTTGTTGCAGCAGCGATTTGGCTCAGGAAAGCAAAACACGAGCTCTCACGGCTGGGCCTAATTCTCGCGCCGGCACTTTTTGTGCTGGCGATTCGGCTCAGTTCAGCTGCCGGGCCAGCCCAAAAATCGCAATCGAGCTTGCGGGCAAACTCTGAGGGTTTCACGCTTTGGCCGTTTGAGCAGCTACGTGAGGCTTCTGTGCAGGCACTAGCGGGAGTGAATTCAGATGCCATGGCCTTGACCCTAGGTCTCGCAATCGGAGACTCGAGCCTTGCTTCTGAGTCTCTGCTTGCCGCTATGCGTGATACATCTTTGACGCATCTGGTTGCAGTCTCTGGCTCAAACTGCGCAATCGTCTCTGGTGCGGTATTTCTTGCATTGCAGAGATTTGGGGTCAGGGTTAGGGTCTTCTGGTCGCTAGCCGCGTTGGCTAGCTATGTTCTGTTGGTCGGCTCTCAGCCGAGTGTTCTTCGTGCAGCAACCATGGCTGCGGCAATTCTGCTCGCCTACCTGAGCGGACGAAGAGTTCGGCCGATTGTTGCACTGTCAATTGCAATCACCGTTCTTGTGGTTGTTTCGCCAGAGATTGCAATCGAGTATGGTTTCGCGTTGTCGGTTGCCGCAACTGCGGGCATTCTGCTTGTAGCACCCAAAATCTACGAACTGCTAAAGCCACGAATGCCTCGCTGGGTTGCTCTCGCACTTTCAGTTAGTGCGGCGGCCCAATTGCTGTGCTTTCCGATCTTGCTTCAACTTCAAGAGCGAATTCCGACATACTCTCTAGCCGCAAATCTTTTGAGTGAACCGCTAGTTGCTGCAGAACACTT
>CAZSRJ010000052.1:2856-3555 GCA_964609235.1 uncultured Rhodoluna sp. | reverse complement strand
GCCGATAACGGTGCTGGCTATTCTCGGCGTTACGCTCTCGTGGATTCCGCCACTAGCCTCTTTGCTGTTTTGGTTGGCCTCAATTCCGGCTGCGCTGATAGCCGTTATTGCGCACACGTTTTCGAGCCTGCCTTTGTCAACGGCATTCTGGGCAACAGGTCTGGTTGGTTCACTTAGCGCGGTCGCACTTGTGATTGCAATAGTGGTTTACCTAATTTCAAATAGTTCTGCGCTTCGAGTTATCGCAGCCGGCGTTGTTGCCTTGCTAGTTCTTTCGAGCATCTCGATGCTAACCGTCGAGGCAGTCAAGTCAGTTATGTGGCCGCAACACAACTGGCAGATAGCAAGTTGCGATGTTGGGCAGGGCGACGCCACGGTGGTGCGGTCTGGCACTAGCATCGCGCTAATCGATGTCGGCAAGTTTGATTCCAAGATCGATAGATGCCTAAGCGATCTGGGCGTCTCTGAAATTCACCTGCTGGTTCTGACTCACTTCGATCAAGATCACGTCTTAGCAATCAATGGTGCGCTCAAGGGGCGAAAGATAGGTCGGGTCTTGGTAAGCCCGTTTCTCGACGAGAGGCCAGCCGCCAAGGCAGCAATTAGTGCACTCGAGCGCCACGGTATCGTCATCACGAAAGCTTTTAGAAACATGAGCGGCACTCTTGGCGAAGCGAGTTGGAGCGTCTTGAGCCCTTC
>CAZSRJ010000052.1:0-2846 GCA_964609235.1 uncultured Rhodoluna sp. | reverse complement strand
CCGTTGGAGATCGGCGCGATGAACGAGATCGCCAACGACGCCAGCATCGCGATGTTGTTTCGCTTTGCTGACTATTCGGTGTTGACCCTCGCAGATCTTGGTGAAAAGGGTCAAATGCGGTTGGCCGAAGATTTGAGCCAGTGGCACGACACCTGGGTCGCCGAGCACGATCTGGTGCTCAAAGTTTCACATCACGGTTCTGCCGACCAGTATGCCGAGTTGATTGAGCACATTCGACCCAGCATTTCGCTTATCTCGGTTGGCAAGTCAAACGGTTACGGGCACCCAACCTCTAGAACCCTAAAACTTCTTGGGCGAACAAACAGTTTGATTTGCAGAACAGACCAGCTTGGCTCGATATCGATTGCTCGCAACGGCAAGGGCTTCACAATTGCTAACACTGCCGCAGGTTAGGCTATTTCAATGTCTAAGGCGAAGCAGGTTGAGTGGAGAAAAGCCACACCATCGCCGGTGGTGTTGGCCTACGGTGCAGAGAGTTACTTCACCGGCCGAGTTATTCGCTCAATTCGAGAGCAACTCAAGAAAACTGCCCCCGAGCTCGAGGTTCAAGAGATAGAAGCTTCCGACTACAGCGCCGGTCAGTTGCTCGACTTGACGAGTCCGTCTCTGTTCGCCGAACCCAAACTGGTGATCATCAAGTCGGTTGAAAAGTGCACAGATGAACTCATCTCCGATGGCCTCGCTTACATCGAGAATCCGAGTTCAGATGCAACCGTGATATTCACGCATAGCGGTGCAACCGTGCGTGCGAAGAAGCTGCTCGACGCTATGCGCCTGAATTCAAGGGTGACCGAAGCGCTGTGCTCGAAGCCCAAAGGTGATCAGTATCGAACTGTCTTTGTAACCGCGGAGTTTGCAGAAGCCAATCGTCAAATTACGCCCGGCGCAGTTAGGGCATTGGTCTCGGCTTTTGCCGACAACTTCATCGAACTCGCTTCGGCCTGCTCGCAGCTTTGCCAAGATTCTGCAGCCACCATAACCGAGGAGATTGTCGATGCCTACTATGGTGGGCGGGTCGAAACCACCTCGTGGAAAATCGCGGAGGCCGCCATCTCTGGAAACTCGGCCGTTGCTCTCGCGTTGCTAAGGCACGCCTTAGCCTCTGGCCAGGATGCGGTCTTAATCGTTGGTGCGGTCGCAAAAACCATTCGTGACTTGGCGAAGCTACACGGAAACCCGTCTGCCACCGCGGCATCACTGGGCATGGATCCTTGGAAGCTAGAGAAATCGCGCAAGCACCTGGTTGGCTGGAGCGACGAAGGCTTTGCCAAGGTGATTAATGCCGTGGTTGATGCAGACGCGGCAGCCAAGGGCGCTTACAGAGACCCAGATTTCGTGCTCGAACGATTGCTCATTCTGATTGCCTCGAAGGGCAGAGCATGACCAAGCGCTTTGCGCTTTTCACAATTCTCGCCCTCATCTTCATCGCACTGGTGCTGAGGCCGCCGATTGCTGCGATTGGTCCGCTTTTGCAAGAAATTGCTGTAAGCCTCAAGCTCGACTCGGCGCAGCAAGGTCTCCTTACCGCAATTCCCGTTCTGTGTTTCGGGCTCGGCGCGTTTCTTGGGCCGTGGCTCATGCGGCGTTTTGGCTTGAACAAAAGCATGCTCTTGGTTTTGATCGTGCTGTTTCTAGCAATAGCTCTAAGGGCGTGGTTTGGCTTCGAGGTTTTGCTGCTCGGAACCGTGCTCGTTGGTCTCTCGATTGCCGTCGCCAACGTTCTGCTTCCCACGCTGGTGCGAGTTGACTTTGCGAAAAAGGCTTCGCTTCTCACCTCGGTCTACACAACCCTCCTGGCAATTTCGGCAAGCGCTATCGCTGCAACAGCGGTGCTTTTCAGTGCTGCACTCGGTGGTTGGCAATTTGCGCTATTGGTCACAGCAGTTCCGGTTTTTCTAGCCACCATCTTTTGGTTACTCAGGCTCGCGGAGAAACACCAAACCCCCGTCGAGGTCATCGAATCTAATCAAGGCAAGCTGAAGTCGGTTGGGCGGTCTGCCTTGGCTTGGTCGTTGCTAGGCCTTTTTGCAATTCAGTCACTCGGGTTCTATGTGCTGATTGGTTGGCTGCCAACCATCTTGATTGATGCCGGTGTTTCGGCTGTGGCCGCGGGCGGTTATCTCGGTCTCGCAACGGCAATAGGAATTCCGAGCGGATTCGCTCTTGCCCCGCTAATCGCAAGATTGCGCAGCCTCACCTGGTTGATCGCGATTGCGTCGCTCTTGACAACGCTCGGCTTCGCTCTGCTTGGCCTGTTGCTCATTTTTGAAACTGCAAGCACATCACCTTTGCTGTTTGTCGTCTGCATCCTGATTTCTGTTGGACAAACTGCAACATTCCCGATGGTTTTATCGCTCATCGCAACCAGAGCGAAGTCGCAGGAGCAAACCACCGCGCTCTCGGCTTTTAGTCAGGGCTGGGGATACCTATTCTCTGCTGCCGGAACATTTGCCTTCGGTGCAGTAGCGGCACTTCTTTCTAGTTGGACAGTTGTGGTCTTTGCTATGGCATTTCTCAGCGCGATTCAGATCGTTTTCGGCGCTTATGCTGGGCGAGATCCGCGTAGAGCGGTCAAATAAAAAAATCCCGCCGATCGCTCGACGGGATTCTTCAAAAGTTTTTACTTTAGGTCAGATGCCTTCTTGGCAATCGATGACTTGCGGTTTGCGGCCTGGTTCTTGTGGATTACTCCCTTTGATACAGCCTTGTCTAGCTTCTTGCTTGCGTTGCTAACTGCCTCGGCTGCCTTCGCCTTGTCTCCGGTTGCTACGGCTTCGCGTGCTGCACGGATAGCAGTCTTGAGCTCGCTCTTTACTGCCTTGTTG
>CAZSRJ010000051.1:0-6147 GCA_964609235.1 uncultured Rhodoluna sp. | reverse complement strand
GTGACCTTGTGGGAGAGTAGGACACCGCCGGACTTAATTTAGAAAATGGCCACCTCAATTGAGGTGGCCATTTTTATTTAACGTGATTCTCGTGAATAGTTGCGAGAATTAGTTCGGGAGAACAGATGAACGATGATAAAAAGCCGTTCCGCGCGAAGCGCGAGGCGTCTAATCGCTCGTCACGCTCGGATAGTCAACGACCAGACTGGCAAACTCGCGTAGCGATTACGCCTGATCCAGACAAGCCAAAGTCTCCCGTAATTCCAGATGAGATAACTGCCGACGAACTTCCGTTGCAGGTTCGCGTGCAGCTCAAAACTCTTACAGAAGAGAACGCCGAGCGCGTGGCGCGGCACCTCGCTATGGTTGCGATTCTGATCGACCAAGACCCCGAGCTGGCCCACGCGCATGCCATGGCCGCCGTTTCACGCGCCGGTCGCATCGGCCTGGTGCACGAGTTTGCTGGCTCAACCGCCTACGCGATCGGCGAGTACGCGCTAGCCATCCGTGAATTGTTGACCCACCGACGCATAACGGGTTCGAACGAGCAGATTGCCCTGATTGTAGACAGCGAACGCGGACTCGGGCGGCCAGAACGCGGGCTCGAGGCTGGCAGGGCGGTAGACCGCAGCAAGCTCTCGGCCGAGGCGCGAGTTAACCTTGCGGTGGCGATGTCTGGCGCACGTTTAGATTTAAATCAACCGGATTTGGCACTCGCAGAACTTGAGATTCCCGAGTTGAATCCGGGAAACGTTTTTGAATACAGCATTCCGCTGTTCTTTGCCTACGCAGAGTGCCTAAGAGAACTCGGGCGCGATACCGAAGCGAAGAAGTGGGACGACCTAGCAGTGCGAGCAGAGAGGCAATTTGAGATGAACAACAAACCCGATGAAGAGAAGTTCGAAGTCATCGAAGAAATCGAGATTCCAAAGCTTTCAGACAAGCCCAAGGCCGAGCGCGACAAGCCCGCCGCACAGTCGAGTTCACGCCCGTCACTCGACGAGGTTCGCAAGTCTCGCAACACTTTTGGCGGTGCTGGTCACCAGGGTGGCAACAAGTTTGGCAAGACCAATCAGACATCTCGCGAAAACAAGGGTGGAGGCCGAGGCAAGTTCGGCGGAAACCGTGGCCGCTAAACTCTGGGGCCAGTACGACACGCTTCTTGCCGATCTAGACGGAGTCGTTTACGAAGGCTCACGCGCAATTGCCCATGCGGTTGAGAGCCTAAACGCAATTCAGGCCTCAGGGGTAACTGTTGGCTATGTCACCAACAACTCTTCACGCACCTCAGAAACCATTTCGCACCAGCTAAACGGTTTTGGTTTGAACACCGATGCCGAACAGATAATCGGTTCTGCTCAAACCGGCACAGAGTTGCTTGCGACGATGGTTGAACCCGGCTCAAAGATTCTTGTGGTTGGCGGCGAAGGGCTCAGATCGCGTGTAGCGGCTGCCGGCTTTGTAGTTGTCGACTCGGCCGATGAGAATCCGGCCGGTGTGATTCAAGGATTCGCACCGGATGTCGCTTGGCGTCATCTGGCCGAGGCTGCATTCGCCATACAGGGCGGTGCCAAATGGGTAGCTACGAACTCAGACTGGACGCTTCCGCAGGAGCGCGGGCTCGCCCCCGGCAACGGCACTCTGGTTTCTGCGGTTCACACAGCCGTTGGCCAATTGCCGGTCGTGGCAGGCAAACCCGAACCAGCGATTTTTCTAACCGCACTCAGGCAGTTCGAATCGAAGTCGGCGCTATTCGTGGGCGACAGAATCGATACAGACATTACCGGCGCTAATCGGGCCGGGGTCGACTCGGCCCTCGTGATGACCGGAGTTAGCACCAGAAAGGAATTGATCGGTTCGAAGCCAGAGGGCAGGCCGCGATTCATCCTTGGCGATCTCTCCGAACTGCTCAGTGACTACGTTGCTCCAAAACAGACCAAGCGCGGTTTCTCTTGTCGCAGCGCCGAAGTCGAACTGCTTGGCAATCGCGTGTTGGTCACCCACGGCGACCCGAAGTCGCTCGATGCCCTAAAGGCAGCTTGTGCCACTATCTGGTCGAGTGACCAGCCGATTTACGCACTAGACGTCGAAGCGGCGCTATACCAGTAGCCAATTGGCTGCTTTGAGCCCCGATCGCAGTGTGACGGTGGCGAAAGATAGGCTTATAGAAGAGGTAAACATGTCATCAGAACTTTTAGAACAAATCACGCTCGAGATCGAACGCATCAAGCAGCTGCCGCTCAGCGAGCAACCGAGCGCGTTCGCGGCGTTGCGTGACCTTCTCGAGACCACACTCAATTCAGCCGACGGCAACTAGGTGCGCGCCGATATCGCGTTAGTCGAACGAGGCCTGGCCCGTTCGCGAAACCACGCATCGACCCTTATCGAAGCTAAGCGAGTCTTGGTCGAAGGCAAAGAAGTTCGAAAATCGTCGCAGAATGTCGATGACGATGTTCAAATCGTGGTTCTTGATGCAATCGAATATGTGAGCCGTGCAGGCCACAAGCTGGCCAGGGCGTTGGAACAATTCGCTGAGATCGAGGTGCGGGGCAAGAACTGTCTTGATGTTGGCGCTTCAACCGGAGGTTTCACAGACGTTTTGCTTCGCATGGGTGCTGAACTCGTGGTTGCCGTAGATGTAGGTCACGACCAAATGGTGCCTGAGCTTTTCGACCACCAGCGGGTTTATGCACTCGAGGGTTTCAACGCCCGAGACATGTCAATCGACTCACTTCGCTCTGCAACCCGACTAGACATTGATGAGAAATTCTTCGACCTCGTCGTGGCCGACGTTTCGTTCATTTCGCTAACGCTGGTGCTTGCCGCAATGCGCGAAGTTGCTCCTAGGGCCGAGTTCGTCTTGCTGATCAAGCCGCAGTTCGAGGTCGGCAAAGATTCGCTTTCGGCAAACGGAATCGTCAACGATCACCGTCTTCGTGCCCAGGCCATCAGGCAGGTTGTCGACTGTGCCGAAGAGCTGGGCATGGGTGTTCGCGGCTTGGTGCGGTCTGGGTTGCCGGGCACGCACGGGAATGTTGAATACGTTCTGTGGATTAGTTCACAGGAACCTAAAAATGGGTCAAAATGGTCAGACCAGATTGAAGCTATCGCGCGGGAGGGCAAGTGAGTCAGGTTAGGCACATCCTCGTGGTGGCCCATACGGGTCGCCAAGATGCCGTCGCTGCCGCACTCGAAACTTGTGAACAGTTGCTCGCCTTCGACATCGTGCCGGTTATGACCGCCGACGAGCTGGTTGACTGCCGAGCGCAGGCTAAAAGCGAGAGCCAGAAAGCCGCCATCAGCGCCGTTCGCGAGTTGGCTTCGGAGTGCCCGCTTGCAAATGTTGAACTGGCCATGGTGCTCGGTGGCGATGGCACTATTTTGAAAGCCGCAGAAATTGTAAGGGATGCGCAGACTCCGCTCATGGGAATCAACCTGGGTCACGTTGGTTTCTTGGCCGAGAGTGAGCGCGATGGCCTGCGCGACGCTGTCGCACGTGCCGCTGCGAAAGACTATTTGGTGAAAGAGCGTTTGACGCTCGACGTATCCGTGGTGGTTGCCAACGAAGTTGTCTTCAGAACCTGGGCGCTCAATGAAGCCACGGTTGAAAAAAGCGCACGTGAACGAATGCTCGAGGTGGTTGTTGAAGTCGACAGCAGGCCGCTCTCTAGTTTTGGTTGCGACGGAATAGTGATGTCTACCCCAACCGGCTCAACCGCATATGCATTCTCGGCCGGTGGCCCAGTGGTTTGGCCATCTGTTCAAGCGCTCCTAATGGTGCCGCTTAGTGCTCACGCGCTTTTTGCGCGACCCCTGGTTATCAACCCGAATTCAAGCATGGCGGTTGAGGTTTTGCAGCGAAGCGCAGGTCATGGTGTGCTCTGGTGCGATGGCCGCAGAACCTTCGAGTTATCGCCGGGTGCACGCGTTGAAGTAAAGAAGTCAGACAAACCCGTTCGTCTCGCGCGCCTGCATCAGGGGCCTTTCACTGATCGTCTGGTTCGAAAGTTTGGCCTGCCCGTCGACGGCTGGCGGGGTCCTGCTTCGGCATGATCAAAGAGATTTACATTCGTGACCTCGGGGTAATTCGTGAGGCGAGGCTTTCGTTTACCGAGGGACTGAATGTTTTATCGGGTGAAACCGGTGCCGGCAAAACCATGGTTCTCACCGCGCTCGGGCTGCTGCTGGGTGGTCGAGCCGATGCCGCCGCGGTGCGCGCCGGATCAAACGCGTTGCTGGTCGAGGGGCGTTGGGCACCGGTGCCAACTGAAGTGAAGCAGCGCATCGAAGAAGCCGGGTCGTCTCTCGATGAGGGTGAACTGCTGGCAAACCGTTCGGTTTCAATCGAGGGCAAGTCTCGGGCGGCTATCGGGGGAGTGTCGATTCCAATCGGTTTGCTTGGCGAACTCGGCGAGCAACTAGTTGTGGTTCACGGCCAAGCAGACCAGCTACGACTCAAGTCGGCTTCGGCCCAACGTGAAGCGCTCGATAGTTTTGCATCGCTCTCTGAATTGCTAGCTGATTACAGTGAACATTTTCAAGCTTGGCAGCAAGCCAACAAGAATCTCAAAGAAGTTTTGAACAACAAAGAAGCCAATGCTCGCGAGGTAGCCGAGCTGCTAGATGATTTGAAGGCTATTGAGGCAGTTGCGCCACGGGCTGGCGAAGACGTCGAGCTGCGCGACCTAGCCGCTCGAATGTCGAACCTCGAAGCGCTGCGCTCGGCAGCTGCCTCGGCACACGAAGCGCTGTCTTCTGAATCAGATCAACTTGATGTTCAGACACTTCTTGCTGCCGCTCGCAGGTCACTTGAGAACCAGCGTGCTCTCGATAGCTCGCTCGAGAATATCGCAGAGAAGCTATCGGAGGCCTCGTATCAGGTTGCCGAGGTAGCTCTCGAACTGTCGAGTTATGTTTCATCGCTAGAGGCAGAATCTGAGTTGCCGCTTGACGAAGTTCAGCGAAGGCTAGCCGATCTGAGTGCCCTAAATCGACGCTTTGGTGGCACTCTCGATGATGTTTTCGCTCACTCAGAGTTTGCCAGTAGACGAGTGCTAGAGCTCGATGACTCCGAAGACCGAATCGCCGCTTTGAAGCAGCAGATAGAAGCCGAAGGGCAAGCTCTCGAGGCACTGGCCGAGCAATTGAGCGCCAAGCGCTCGGCGGCCGCTAAATTGCTAGCCAGCGAGGTGAATACCGAGCTTGCCGGATTGGCAATGGCCGGAGCCGAGCTAGTTGTCGAAGTGATTCAGGGTGAAGACTTTGGGCCACACGGGCGCGATCAGGTGACGATACTGCTCAGAAGTTATCCGGGTGCCGAGCCAAGACCCATCGCAAAAGGTGCGAGTGGTGGAGAGCTCTCGCGAATAATGCTGGCCATCGAGGTCGTTCTAGCCAAAGGCGTCGAACGCCCGACCTTCATTTTCGATGAGGTAGATGCGGGTGTGGGTGGTGCTGCCGCGATTGAGGTTGGTCGTCGACTTGCCCGACTGAGCAAGCAGGCTCAGGTCATTGTGATAACTCACTTGGCTCAGGTGGCCGCCTTCGCCGACAACCACCAACGGGTGTTGAAGACCCAAACCGGTGACATTACAGAGTCTGACGTGGCATCGCTGGTCGGCCAAGATCGCGAAGCCGAACTTGCCAGAATGCTTTCGGGTCTAGCCGATTCGTCTACAGCCAGACAACACGCCGCAGAACTCATGTCGCTGGCAAAAGCACAGGCAACCCTCTAGTAAACTGAAGTTCCATGGCTGAAGCAATGGAACCCTCAAAGACAAGACACATTTTCGTCACGGGGGGTGTTGCCTCCTCTTTAGGAAAAGGTCTTACCGCCTCAAGCCTCGGAAATCTTCTGAGCGCGCGCGGACTTCACGTCGTGATGCAAAAGTTAGACCCATATCTAAACGTTGACCCTGGAACGATGAACCCGTTTCAGCACGGCGAGGTCTTCGTTACAGATGACGGTGCAGAGACAGATCTCGATATCGGTCACTACGAGCGCTTTCTAGACATCAATCTCACGCAGGCAGCTAACGTGACCACCGGTCAGATCTACTCAACCGTGATTCAGCGTGAACGTCGTGGAGAATATCTCGGCGATACTGTGCAGGTCATTCCGCACATCACCGACGAAATTAAACGACG
>CAZSRJ010000050.1:1098-6152 GCA_964609235.1 uncultured Rhodoluna sp. | reverse complement strand
CCGAACCGAGGTCGGTTTCGCTCGCGAGATAGAGGTTTTCGCTGAGCGCACCGGTTCGCTCGGCCCGCAGGCGAATCTGCCCAACAGACTCTTCACCGCTCACGTAGAGCACGCGAGCGCCGCCCTGAGCGGTCTTGGCCGCAACCTCGAGCAGCAGGGTTGACTTGCCAACGCCTGGCTCACCAGAAAGCAAGACAACGGCTCCGGGCACGAGACCACCGCCGAGAACCCGATCGAATTCGGCAACCTGAGTGCTTCGGCTCGCCACCGATTCGGTGCTGATTTCGGTGATTGGCTTAGCCGCACTCGACGCCACAATCACAGAAGGCTTGACCGAGCGCACAGAGCCGAGACCCTTGCCACCGCCCGATGAGCCTTCGCGCATGGTGTCCCACGCCTGGCACTCGCCACACTGGCCGACCCATTTGACCGACGACCAACCGCACTCGGTGCAGGAGTAAGAAGACTTAGAGGCCATGCGTTAAAACTACCCTGAGCCAGAGACAGCTAAGTTGCCTAAACTTTGAGTGTGAAGAACATTCGAATCGCAATTCTCGGCTCAGGGTCAATGGGCACGGCGATTCTCGATGGCCTCATCGCCAGCGGACTAAACCCCGCCAACATAAAGGTGTCAACAAAAACAGCGGAAAGCGCAGCCAAGTTGGTCAACCGCCACACGGTCAGCGCGTTTTCGATTGAAGAGCTAGGCCAAGCAGAAGACGCGAACTCGGCAGCAGCGGCAGATGCCGATGTAATCATCGTCGCCGTGAAACCCGCCTACGTAATCGAGACCCTAGAGCAACTGAGTGCACCACAGCTGAAGGCCGAAGCTCTCGTGATCAGTGTTGCAGCCGGCATAACCTGTGACGCAATGCAAGCTGCACTGCCGCTTGGCAACGCCGTAATTCGCGCGATGCCAAACACTCCTGCGATTGTTGGTCGCGCGATAACTGGAATAGCTCTCGGCAGTCGGGCGACATCCGAGAATTCAGAATTAGCTGAACAACTTTTTGCAACCGTGGGCAAGACTCTCGTAGTCGAAGAAAACCGAATCGATGCGCTCAGCACAATCAGTGGCAGTGGCCCGGCGTATGTTTTTCTCTTGGTCGAAGAATTTGTCAAGGCAGCGCAGCATCACGGCTTTAGCGCCGAAGAGGCCCAATTGATGGTTAATGAAACTTTTCTGGGAGCGACAGAGTTGCTGGTAGCTTCTGGCAAAGATCCAACTGAACTGCGTCGCCAGGTGACAAGCCCCAATGGCACAACGATGCAGGCAATTGCTCGAATGCAGGCAGCCAACCTAGACCAAATGTTCATTGAAGCAACAGATGCAGCACTAGCCCGCGCGAAAGAAATCGCGGCGGGAAACTAAAAAGATAGGTAACCAAATGTCAGACATATTTGTAGCAATCGCAGACCCGAAGCGTCGCGAAATTCTTGAGGCTCTCGCAAAAGAAGAGCAGACGGTTGCGCAACTTGCCAAGACCATTAAAGAGACCCCGGCAGCGACAACCAAGCAGCTGACAATTCTCAAGGATGCCGGCCTCGTGAAAGCCAGTCGCGCAAAGACCGCGGTTTACTCGACGAACCCGAAAGCGCTGAAGCCTCTTGGTGTTTGGGTCGCAAAATTCGCAGGAGCCGAAATCACTTCAGAACTAGGTGAGCGTGCCGACGAACTTGCAGAACTCGCAACCGAATACATTAACAAGGGTTCGACCTGGCTGGGCAAGAAGTTGAATCCAAAGTCGAAAGTTAAGAACGTTGATGACCTAGCAAAAGAGCTAGGCCGCAAGGTTGCCACTGTAAAGAAAGATGCCGAAACTGAGGTCACCGTGAAAGTTAAGGCTGCCGTCAAAGAAGTAAAGACTCGCGTCAAGCGCTAAGCGAGCCTTGAAATCGAGATTTACTAGAACTTAGCGTCGATCTCGGCAACGAGAGCTTCGACGTGCTTGCGCACCTCATCACGGATGGGCCTAACCGCCTCAACGCCCTGGCCGGCAGGGTCGTCTAGCACCCAGTCGAGGTAGGTCTTGCCAGGAAAGAACGGGCAGGTGTCGCCGCAGCCCATTGTGATGACATAGTCGGAGTCTTTGACCGCTTCATCGGTGAGCTTCTTCGGAAAGTTTTGGCTGATGTCGATGCCGAGCTCGGCCATGGCCTCAACCGCCGATGGGTTTACCTTGTCTCCCGGGGCGGTGCCTGCTGAGCGCACCTCAACACGATCACCAGCGAGGTGCTTGAGAAAGCCGGCTGCCATCTGTGAGCGACCGGCGTTGTGAACGCACACGAAAAGAACAGATGCCTTGATAGTCATGCTCGAAAGTTTGCCATCAAGAGGTTAACTTTCGCTAAACGTAGATGAAAAAAGGGGTGCACCTTTCGGCGCACCCCTCTTTTTAGTTTGAGCTATTTAGTAGCGGACTTTTTTGCAGCCGGCTTCTTCGCAACCGCAGGCTCGCTAGCCGAAACGGTTTCCTCTACCACTCGCTTGCGCTCTGCAAAAATCAGAACGAAAATCGCGGCAACAAGCATTCCACCGAGCTGAGCAAGGATGTATCCCGCTGCTGTGGCAGTCGATTGGCCGACGAAGATAAGCGCGATGGTGACTGCAGGGTTAGCCTGCGCGCCGCTTGAAGAGAATACAGCCGCTGCAAAAACCCATAGACCTACAGCTGCAGGAATTAGGTGGGCCTTTGAGGTTGTGGCCAAACGTCCAACCAACCAGACCAAACCACCGGCAACAAATAGTTCGCTGAGTAGCGCACCAGAGTTAGCAGTGCTCACATTTGTATCAAACATGAATTGCTGCAAGAACATCTGGCTTGCGATGAACGCACCAAAGATTGCACCGGTGATTTGTGCTACCAGGTAGGTAAGCAGCTGAACTAGGCCAATCTCGCGACGCGAGAAAAAGTAGATCGAAACAATTGGGTTTAGGTGGCCACCACTGATTGGTGCGGTAACAAGAATTGCCAATCCGAGAACAGCTGCAAGCGCTGCGGTGCCCAATTCCTTGTTCTGATAAACAGCAGCTCCGCAGATTGCTGTTAGAAAGAGCGCTACGCCCAAAAATTCGGCGAGTGCTCTCTTTACTAGTGGAGGTAGATTCATTTTGTTCCTTCTTTTATGTCTTTGATACGGACTAGTGCTTCGTTTCGTCTCAAAAATGCTGGTTTGTATGGTGGATCGAATCTCGCCCAATAAACCGAACCGATAGGTTCTAGGCCAGCCGATTTCACCGCCGACACCAATTCTTCACCCTTTGCAGCAAAACGCTGCTCATTCCAGCCACCAGAAAATTTGATTGCTGCGGCGTAGTGTTCGCCAACTGGCACAATCTTGAGTCTCGAGCTCGTTGGCAAAGGCAGGTTTTCGAAGTCAAAGTCGGCTGGCATGACGAAGCTGACCAGGTGATCTGCCTCGCCAAACGGCTCTTGAATAACAGGCGCGGTCATGGCAATTCTTTCGCCTGTGGCGTTGTTGCCGCTGATGTAACTCACCAGCGGCTGAAATGCCCGATTACCGGCTGGCATGAAGTCGCCCGGTTCGCGCACCTGAACCAGCACATAGGCAGGGTAGTGGCGCAGCTCAATGCCATTGGTGCGTGAAATCACGGTGTAGGGCTGCTGTTCGGTCATGTTTTGAGTGTAGGCCCGCCTAGCGGGTAGGATGGGAATCTATTTTGTTCGCTGGTTTGTCTGGCGGTCAGTCAAATCAATTGTGAGGTCTTCATGGGTTCAGTAATCAAGAAGCGTCGCAAGCGTATGTCGAAGAAGAAGCACCGCAAGTTGCTTCGCAAGACTCGCCACCAGCGTCGCAATAAGAAGTAGAAACTTTGCAGTCCCGTCGACTCAGTCGGCGGGTTTTGCATTTAAGGGCTGTTTAGAAATTTAGGCACGGATGCCTGCCGGGCGCCTAGCGGTTTGCGCGCAGCTCGCGTTTCTTGAAATCAAGAATTTTCCAGCCGGCAGCTTTGGCGTGAGTCTTTAGAACTTTGTCTGGATTGACCGCAACCGGATGACCCACGTGCGTGAGCATCGGTAGATCGTTGTATGAGTCGCTGTATGCATAGCTGCGCTTCAGGCTGATGTTGCGTTCTTTAGCAAGTTGTTTCATGGCTTTGTATTTCGCTTTGCCGTGCAAAGGCTTGCCAACGAGTTTGCCTGTCAGAATTCCATCTTTGCGTTCGACAAGTGTGCCGAGGCCTCCGGTTAGGCCGAGACGTGAGGCAATAACCTCTGCGATTTCGATCGGTGCAGCGGTAATCAGCCAAACCTCGCGACCATCCTTGATATGTTGCTGTGCGATGCGAACTGTTTCTGGCCAGAGTTTGGTGCTGATGTGATCGTTGTAAACCTCGTCGGTTAACACCTCTAGGTCTTCGACCTTGTGTCCGGCGATAAGACCAAGTGCTCGGTCTTTAATCTCGGTCATGGTTTTTGCGCTTTCGCCACGAGCAATGAAGCGCGCTTGGTGCCAGGCAAAGTTCCAGAAGTCGCGACGGCTGAAGAACTTGCGCTTGAAGGCAGCCTTGCCAAACAAGAAACTCGATGAGCCGCGAAGAATGGTGTTGTCTACGTCGAAGAAAGCGGCTTCGATTTTCGCAGGCGGGGTCTGGGTCACTTCACAAGTTTAGTTGTGCGCAGGGTTGGCTTAGTCTTGAGTTATGTCATACGACATCTCTCTTACGCTGATCGGCAAGCCCGGCTGTCACCTGTGTGACGATGCGCGCTTGGTGGTCAACACTGTCGCGGGCCAGTTTCGCTCTCTGCATGCAGGCATCGCGGCCTCGGTTCAGGTGCACATAACCGAGCAAAGCATCTTGGATGACCCCGAGTTAGCCGCACGTTACTCCGAGGAGATTCCGGTTCTATTGCTCAACGGCAAGGTTCACAACTATTGGCGAATCGACCCCGTTCGTCTCATGGCGGCACTAGAGGAGGCGGTGCGCTAATGTTCAAGGCTGTCGTCTGGATCTTGAGGCGTTTCTGGTTTCCGATACTCGTCTTTGCGCTGAGCAGGCTTGGCCGCAGGTATCCGTGGGCAGCTAAGGC
>CAZSRJ010000050.1:295-1088 GCA_964609235.1 uncultured Rhodoluna sp. | reverse complement strand
GCACACCACCATCAAGAAGCTCAAGTAACCCCGAGTCAAGGCACGCCCATAAGGCCTTGCCGCTTTTTGATGATGTCTATACAATTTGTCTATACATTTGACAGATCGGGGAAGACATGAAAACAGTTGTCGAAGCAAAGGTTTTCAAAAACGGTGGAAGCAGCGCGATTCGCCTACCGGCATCGCTCAACATCACCAGCGGCGTTGTCTATTTAGAAGTAGATGATGTGACTGGTGACATCGAGATCAAGCGGCAAAACCCAAATCCTTTTCAAGAGCTTTTCGCTTTGCACGAAAAGTATGGCCCGATCTCTGATGACGAGTGGCCTAACTTTGAACGAAGTCATGAACCCGCACCTATTCGCAGTCGAAAGAAGCAGAAGGTGGCCGCATAGTGAAGTATTTGATTGACACAGACATCGCTAGCAACTTTGCCAAAAATACTTCAACTTCGTTGAGACTGAAAATGCTTGAAAACGTAACCGACTGGGCTATTTCTTCAGTTACCTATCACGAACTTTGGCGTGGACTGATGCAGACTGAAAGCGACAAAGTTGAACAGATTGTCACAAGTTTTCTATCGAATGTTCGCGTTATTGATTTTGACGAGGGCGACGCACGCGAGTCAGGTCGCATCCATGCGGAACTAATAAAAGCCGGAAAACAAATAGGTGATGCTGACACATTGATTGCAGGTCAAGCCATCGCAAATCAACTAACGCTCGTAACTAACAACACGAAACACTTTTTGCGAGTCAAGGGCTTGCAGGTCGAGAACTGGATGAAATAGAAA
>CAZSRJ010000050.1:0-238 GCA_964609235.1 uncultured Rhodoluna sp. | reverse complement strand
GCTGGTGCAACAGCAACATGATGACTCGAAGCAGACCCATTCCGAATCCGCCGTGTGCAGGAGCGCCGTACTTGAAGAAGTCGAGGTAGGTCTGCAGGCCTTCAGGCTCGAGGCCCTTCGACTTCACTTGCTCGATCAGCACGTCAAGGCGGTGCTCGCGCTGAGCGCCCGTGGTGATCTCGGTGCCGCGCCAGATGAGGTCGTAGCTGTTAGTCAGCGCCGGGTTATCGGCGTGACG
>CAZSRJ010000049.1:0-6224 GCA_964609235.1 uncultured Rhodoluna sp. | reverse complement strand
TTGCGGGTCGTAGAGGCGCGGCCACCACCGAAGCCAACCAAAACTCCTGCGGCACCGGTGCGCATTAGGTGCAGCGCCGAGGTGTAGGTCGAGGCGCCGCCCACGATTACCGGCACATCAAGCTCATAGATGAACTGCTTAAGGTTCAGCGGCTCGGTCTGTTTCGAAACGTGTTCGGCAGAAACGTTGGTTCCGCGAATCACAAAAATGTCGACGCCCGCCTTGATGACTGTCTGATAAAACTCAACGGTGCGCTGCGGTGAAAGTGCGCCGGCAACGGTTACGCCAGCCGCGCGAATTTCTGCGATGCGATCACGGATGAGTTCTGCCTTAATCGGTTCTGCATAAATCTCTTGCATGCGCGCGATTGCTTTTTCGGGTGAAAGTTTTGCGATTTCAGCGAGTTGCTTGCTCGGGTCTTCGTAGCGAGTCCATAGACCTTCGAGATCTAGAACGCCAAGACCGCCGAGTTTTCCGATTTGAATTGCGGTAGCTGGAGACACCGCGCTATCCATCGGCGCTGCGAGAACCGGAAGGTCAAACTTGTATGCGTCGATATTCCAAGTTGTCGAAACATCTTGCGGGTCGCGAGTGCGTCGAGACGGAACCACGGCAACATCGTCGAATGCCCACGCGCGTCTTCCGCGCTTTCCGGCGCCAAGATCAATTTCGGTCATTTAGTTTCTCTCTTTGAAAGATTTAGCGGGTGCCGTAGTTAGGTGCTTCGACGGTCATCTGAACATCGTGCGGGTGCGACTCTTTGAGACCGGCCGCGGTGATGCGCACAAACTTGCCGCGCGCCTGAAGCTCTTCGATTGTTTCTGCGCCGACGTAGCCCATCGATGCACGAAGTCCGCCGATTAGTTGGTGAGTAACCGAAGCCACCGACCCGCGGTAAGGAACCCTGCCCTCGATGCCTTCTGGCACGAGCTTGTCTTCACGCAAAACGTCGTCTTGAAAGTAGCGGTCTTTCGAGTAGCTCTTGGCTTCGCCGCGAGATTGCATGGCACCGAGCGAACCCATGCCGCGATAGGTCTTGAACTGCTTGCCGCCAACGAAGGTCACCTCACCTGGTGCCTCGTCGGTTCCGGCAAGCAACGAACCAAGCATTACCGAGTTGGCTCCGGCAACCAGTGCCTTGGCGATGTCGCCAGAGAACTGCAGGCCACCGTCGGCGATGATCGGCACGCCAGCAGGCTTTGCGGCCAGCGAAGCCTGGTAAACCGCGGTGATCTGTGGCACACCAACGCCGGCAACAACGCGGGTGGTGCAAATCGAGCCAGGCCCAACACCAACCTTCACGCCGTCGGCACCGGCCGCAACAAGTGCTGCCGCGCCCTCGCGAGTTGCAACGTTTCCACCGATGATGTCGACGTTCTTCGCAAATGGCTCGGCCTTTAGCTTCGCAACCATTTCTAGAACAGCACGATTGTGTCCGTGCGCGGTGTCGACAATAAGAAGGTCAACTCCTGCATCGATTAGCGCCATCGAACGCTCCCACGCGTCTGGCCCAACACCAACAGCCGCACCCACCAGAAGGCGACCGGCGTCGTCTTTTGAGGCAAGCGGATATTTCTCGCTCTTGTCGAAGTCTTTAACAGTGATCAAGCCCTTGAGCTTGTTGTTGCCGTCGACGATTGGCAACTTCTCGATGCGGTGCTGCGCAAAAATCGCAATTGCCTCTTCTGGGCGAATTCCAACGGGAGCCGTAATCAACGGCATTGGAGTCATTACATCTTTAACCAAAGTCGTGGTGCGCTGCACATCGAGCACGAATCTCATGTCTCGGTTGGTGACGATGCCGATCAGGCGGTCATCCTCGTCGACAACTGGCAGGCCCGAAACCCTGAACTGGCCGCAAAGGTCGTCTACCTCTTGGATGGTGGCCAGCGGGGTTGTCGTTACCGGATTGGTAATCATTCCGGCTTCTGAGCGCTTCACCAGATCGACCTGGTAGGCCTGCTGCTCGAGCGAAAGGTTGCGGTGCAAAATGCCGATTCCGCCCTGACGGGCCATGGCAATGGCCAGGCGAGCTTCGGTAACGGTGTCCATTGCCGACGAAAGCAGCGGAATGTTGATTTCTAGACGCTTTGAGATGCGGGTCTTGGTGTTGACCGAAGATGGCATGATGTCTGACTCGCCAGGCAAGAGAAGCACATCGTCGTAGGTCAATCCGAGAAAGCCGAAAGGGTTGTTTTCAGTCATTTTGTCCTCAAGCGAGTTGGCGGTGCCCCAATTCTAGCCTTTGCCCTTGCCCTGGCAGAAGGGGCATAACAACTGGATAACGAGCAAAGCCCGTGGCCAACGAAATCGAGAAAGACAACCAGAACGAACATTTTCGACCTAACGAATTGCGGTAATCTCGGAAACATCGAAAGAAGCGCCTCGGCGTTCTTGTGCAGACGGAGGTTGGTTTGAGCCAGCTACTTATAACGGCAACAAAGAAGTTGGCCGTTGGCCTTGGGCTAATCACATTTTTGTTTGGGCTACTCGCTCCAGCTTCGGCCTTTGCGGTCGACGGCGAGCCAGTTCCAGACAGCAACGCATTCTCAATCGGTGGCATCATCAAGGATGGAGTTGTCGTGCTCGAGGGCATCGAGATTTCAGTTTTGGGTGCCGACGGATTCGAAGCGGTTGGAACAACCGGAGCAGACGGTCGTTGGTCGGTTGCTGTTCCGGGCAAAGGTGAATACCAGGTAACCCTTCGAGTTGAAACTTTGCCTGAGGGCGCGAGCTTGCGAGATCCAGACCGCAGCCAAAAAACCGTAAAGATCGACGTTGTAAACACCGTCAATGTTTTGTTCCCGTTGAACGACACAACTACACCAGCGGTGAAGCCTGGCGACAAACCAGCTACCGCAGAAACCAACGTCTTCTTGGGTCGCCTCATCGCAGGTGTGAACCTCGGCATCTTGCTGGCGATGGCGGCAATTGGTTTGAGCTTGATTTACGGAACGACAGCGCTCAACAACTTCGCACACGGTGAGATGGTTACTCTCGGCGCGCTTCTGGCCTTCACCTTTAACAAGATCATGGGCATGGATCTTCTTCTAGCAGCGGTGCTAACCACCTTGATTGTGGCCGCATCGGGCTGGTTCCAAGATGCGGCAATTTGGCGACCTCTGAGAAAGCGTCGTGTGGGTCTCACTCAGATGATGATCGTGAGCATTGGTCTATCGCTTGTCGTGCGCTACATCTACCAAATCATTTACGGTGGTGACACCAAGGTTCTCAGCCAGGGTGAAATCTGGAACATCTTCGGCGTTCCAACCCAGGCCGTAAACGTGATCAGCGCCGGTGTCGGCGTTGTGATTCTGCTTCTGGTCGCGGCATTCCTAACCAAGACGCGCCTCGGCAAGGCAACCAGAGCCGTGGCAGATAACGCCTCGCTTGCAGCTGCAACCGGCATCGACGTTGAGCGAATCATTCGCATCGTCTGGATTATCGCCGGTGCGCTAACCGGAATTTCGGGAGTCATGCTCGGTCTGTTCTTGCAAGCCTCGTGGGACATGGGCTTCTCGATTCTGCTACTAATGTTCGCTGCGGTGACCCTCGGCGGTCTCGGCACTGCATTCGGAGCGACCGTTGGTGCATTGGTAATCGGTGTGTTCGTCGAGATGTCGACGCTAGTGATTCCAACCGACCTTAAGTTCGCCGGCGCTCTAGTTGTAATGATTCTGGTGCTGCTGATAAGACCTCAGGGCATCCTCGGCAAAGCGCAGAGAATCGGCTAAGGAGAGAACATGGATTGGTCACTCGTATTCGGCAACGCAGCCGCCGAACTCATCAGCCCAACAACTGCCGCTTATGCGCTCGCAGCAATTGGTCTCGCGGTGCACTTCGGTTACACCGGTTTGCTCAACTTCGGCCAGGCAGCTTTTATGGCGATTGGTGCATACGGCTTTGCGGTTTCAGTTCTGAACTTCGGTTTGTCTTTCTGGCAGGCCATCGCGGTTTCGATGATTCTCTCGATTGTCTTCGCACTGATTCTCGGAATACCGACGCTACGTTTGCGCTCTGATTATCTGGCGATCGTCACAATTGCCTCGGCAGAAATTCTGCGTTACATAGTTTCAACAACCTCGCTCAAAGACCTAACCGGTGGTAGCGGTGGTCTCTCTGGATTCTCGCAAGAGTTCTATGCGATCAACCCGTTTGCCGAGGGCAACTACTTGTTCTGGCCGTTTGACGTGACCGAAAAAGAACTCTGGGTTCGCGTTTTCGGCTGGTCGCTGGTTGCCTTGGCCACCATCCTCGTTCTTCTCATGATGCGCAGCCCCTGGGGTCGCGTGGTCAAGGGCATTCGTGAAGACGAAGACGCCGTGCGCAGCTTGGGCAAGAACGTCTATGCCTACAAGATGCAGTCTCTGATTCTCGGAGGTGCGCTTGGCACCCTGGCCGGAATCGTCTTCGTGCTGCCGCGTTCTGTGCAGCCCGGAAACTACGTGACCGGTTTGACCTTCTTTATCTGGACCATCATGCTTCTCGGTGGCGCAGCAACAATCTTCGGCCCAATTGTTGGTTCGATGATTTTCTGGGTTCTGCTCTCGCTAACCGAAGGTGTGCTGCAGGGTCTTGTAAACATGGGCGTGATCACGTTCTTGAGCACAGACCAGATTGGTCCGGTTCGCTTCATTCTGATTGGACTGGGCTTAATGGCTCTGGTTGTCTTCAGACCCCAAGGCATCTTCGGAAACAAGAAGGAGTTGCAGTTCAATGTCTAACCAAATCTCAGTTGGCGATGCGTCGCCAGGTTGCCAGAAGGTCGACCCGATCTTGGTTGCCGACAATGTCAGCCGTCAGTTTGGCGGTCTAACCGCGGTAGACGTGGCTCACCTCGAGATTCCTCGAGGCAAGATCACCGCCCTGATCGGCCCAAACGGCGCTGGCAAGACGACTCTGTTCAACCTGCTAACCGGATTCGACAAGCCGACCACAGGCACCTGGACCTTCGAGGGCAAGAACCTTGCAGGCGTTGCCTCTTACAAGGTTGCTCGCCTCGGCATGATTCGCACCTTTCAGCTAACCAAATCACTCAGCATGCTGAGCGTTATCGAGAACATGCGACTGGGCGCACAGAAGCAAGGCGGCGAGCGTTTCTTGACCGCCTTGATTCGCCCGCTATGGCGTGCCGCCGAGAATCGAATCACCGAACAGGCTGAAGAGCTGCTCAAGCGTTTCAAGCTAGACGCAAAGCGTGACGACTTCGCCGCCTCGCTTTCCGGCGGTCAGCGCAAGTTGCTAGAAATGGCACGCGCGCTAATGGCAGAACCAAAGCTCGTGATGCTCGATGAGCCGATGGCCGGAGTTAACCCTGCGCTCACCCAATCGCTGCTCGATCACATCAAAGATCTAAAGTCGAACGGAACCACGGTGCTATTCGTCGAGCACGACATGCACATGGTTCGCCACATCAGCGACTGGGTAGTCGTGATGGCTGAGGGTCGCATCGTTGCCGAGGGTCCACCTGCTCAAGTTATGAAAGACCAGGCCGTTATCGACGCATACCTCGGGGCTCACGCCGATGTTGACCTCGGAACCGTTTCGATAAAGATTGCAAAGGATGACAACTAATGGCTAACCAGACACCGGTTGTTCAAGCCCAAGATTTGCACGCGGGATACCTGCCGGGTATCAACATTCTCAACGGCTGCTCGCTAACCGCAAACAAGGGTGACCTAATCGGAATCATCGGCCCAAACGGTGCTGGCAAGTCGACTTTGCTGAAGGCAATCTTTGGTCAGGTGAATGTTCGCGAGGGTCAGGTGCTCTTGAACGGCGAAGACATCACCAACATGAAGGCCAACAAGCTCGTGAGCAAGGGCGTTGCATTCGTGCCGCAGACCAACAACGTGTTTCCGAGCCTGACCATCGAAGAGAACCGGCAGATGGGTGTCTGTCAGTCTCCAAAGCGCTTCCAAGAGCGCTTCGACTTCGTCACCAGCATCTTTCCAGACCTTGGCAAGCGCCGCGCGCAGCGCGCAGGCTCGCTATCGGGCGGTGAGCGCCAGATGGTTGCAATGGGTCGTGCCCTAATGATCGACCCATCCGTGCTTCTGCTCGATGAGCCGTCTGCCGGACTTTCACCGGTTCGCCAGGATGAAGCTTTCTTGCGCGTGAAAGAGGTCAACCAGGCTGGTGTGACAATCATCATGGTTGAGCAGAATGCTCGTCGCTGCCTTCAGATTTGCGACCGCGCCTATGTTCTAGATCAGGGCAAGGAT